>NZ_JBHYZP010000024.1:0-90921 GCF_042752355.1 Streptomyces sp. NPDC059255 | reverse complement strand
GTGGGGGCTTTAACTTTTTTTGGGGGGGGGGGGGGGGGTTTGATCCCAGTTGCCCCCCCCCCCCCCGACGCGTTCCCCCGTTCCCCTCCTCTGCTCCCCCGTCCCCCGCCCCGTCCCCCGTGCTTCCCCCGCTTCCCCCCCGCTTCCCCCTGACTCCCCCCTGCTTCGCGTCTCCCCTTGGACGCATCCCCCTTGGTGCCCACCCCTTCCCCCGTGGTGCCGGAGGGCCCGCCCTCCACCGATCCTCCGTGGATCCCCCGTGGTCGCCGGGCCCTCCGTACCGCACCCCCGTCACGTCCGGGGAGCCGCGCCTGTTCCGCCGCCCCGTGTCGGCGGTACCGGTGCCGCGCCCCTTCCGTGGGCTCCACTCTTCCGTTCGCGCAGGTCGCGGCCCATCCGCGCATCTACTCAACTCACCCACTAGGTACTGGTACTCAGAACTCGGTACTCCTGCCCACTCCCTGCCCGCGCGGCTACGATCGCGTCCGTGTCCGTACTTCCCCTGATCTTCACGAGCGGCTGGGCCAGCGGCGTCAACGCCTACGCGGTGGTGCTCCTGTTGGGCCTGTCCGGCGTCACCGGGCTGACCGACGAGGTGCCCGCCGCGCTCCAGCGCACCGACGTGCTGATCGTCGTGGGGGCGCTCTTCCTCTGTGAGGCGGTGGCGGACAAGATCCCGTACGTCGACACCGTGTGGGACTCCGTCCACACGGTCGTCCGACCGCTCGCGGGCGCGGTGGTCGGCGCGCTGCTCGCCGGGGAGAGCGGCTCGCTGCCGGAGTTGGCGGCGGGCGCCGTGGGCGGCTCGACGGCGCTGGTGAGCCATCTCGTCAAGGCCGGGACCCGGATGGCGATCAACACGTCCCCCGAGCCGGTGAGCAACGTCCTGATGAGCACGGCGGAGGACCTGGGCGTCGCCGGGATCGTCGTCCTCGCGCTGTTCCACCCGGTGGCCGCCGCGGTCATCGCGGGGATCCTGCTGGTGGCGGGGGTCGCGACGGTGTTCTTCCTGGCCACCAGGATCCGCCGGTTCCTGCGGCGCAGGACGCGGCGCCGGGTTGTCAGTGACGGTGGATAGGCTCGTGCGCATGGGACGGATGGTGATGATCGGGGCCGGGATGGGCGCCATGGCCGCGGCCGCCCGGCTGGCCGTGGCGGGCCACCGGGTGACGGTGTACGAGCGTTCGGCGACCTACGGCGGCGCGGTGGAGCGGTTCGAGCGGGACGGGTTCGTCTTCGACACCGGTCCCGGGCTGCTGCACCTTCCCGCGGTCTACCGCGATCTGTTCGTGAAGACCGGCAAGGAGTCCCTGGAGCGGAGCGTGGAGCTCGTTCAGGTGGATCCGGCGAGCCGCCATCTCTTCGCCGACGGTACGGACGTACGGCTGCCCAACGCATCGCGTGCGGGCGCCGTCGCGGCGCTGGACGCGGCGCTGGGCACGGGTTCAGGTGAGCGCTGGGCGGAGTTCCTCGGCCGGGCCAGGGACGCCTGGGACCGCTCGCGCCGGCCGCTGCTGGAGGAGCCGCTGTGGCGCGACCCGCGGGTGCTCGGGCGCGACCCGTATCCGGCGGTGCCGCGGCGGCGGCTGCTGCGCTCCCCTCAGCGGGCCGGCACGGTCGCCGAGATCGGCGCCTGGGAGCTGGGCGACGCACGGCTGGCGGCGCTGCTGGACGGCTGCGCGCTGTCGTACGGACTCGATCCGCGGCACGCCCCGGCGAGCGCCGCGGTGCTGCCGTATCTGGAGCAGACCTTCGGCAGCTGGTATGTGCGGGGCGGCATGCGGGAGTTGGCCCGGGCGGTGTACGAACGGTGCCTGGCCCGCAGGGTCGAGTTCGTCTTCGGCGCCGAGGTGACCCGGATCGTCGAGAAGGACGGCGCCGCGGCCGGCGTGGAGTTGGCGGACGGCACTCTCGTCGAGGCCGACGCGGTGGTGGCGGGGGTCGCGCCCGGCCGGCTCGTGGCGGCGCACCCGGGCGGATCCGGCACCGGGGGCGACTCCGGCGGCCGTGGCGACACCGGTGCCGCCGGTGCCGCAGGTGAAGCGGCCGTGGCGGAGCGGGACGACGGGTCGGTGCCCGGGCGGTTCACGGTGCTGCTGGCGCTGCGCGGCGGCCGGGACGGGGACGCCGCGCACCGGACGGTGGTGCACTCCCCCGACGGCGGGGCCGAGGCCGCCGCCGTCTTCGGCGGGCACCCCGCGGAGCGGCCGACGGTCACGGTGCTGCGGCCCGACGACCCGGCGACGCGCCCCGACGGCGGGCACGAGGCCGTCACGCTCACCGCGACCGTCGCTCCGCACGGCCCGGTCGACTGGTCGGACGCGGCGCTGCGCGCGCGGTACGCGGAGGTTCTGATGTCGGCGGCGGAGGCTGCCGTGCCCGGGCTGCCGGAGCGGCTGCTGTGGCACGAGACACGGACGCCCGCCGACACCGCGGCGCGGACGGGGGCCGAGGGCGGCTCGGTCCCCCCGCCCGCGCTGGCCGGGGCGGAGGGGCGGCTGCTGCACCCCGCGAACACCACCCGGCTGCCGGGTCTCCACCGCGCGGGCGGCTGGGCGCACCCGGGCGGCGGGCTCGCGCACGCGGGCATGTCCGGGGCGCTGGTCGCCGGACTGATCGTCGAGGGACCGGAGTTCCGGGGCTCGCAGTGAGCGTGCGGTACGCGGGTGGTCAGTAGCGGTACTGATCGTTGGTGTAGCCGGAGCCCGAGCCCCCGTCGTACCCCTGCTGGGGCTTCTCGCCCGGCGCCGGGGGGAACGGGTCGTCCTGCCGCTCGCGCTGCTGCGGGACCCATACCCCGCCGGGCGGGGTGTCGCTGGCGTACTGCTGCTGGTGCTGGTCGTGTTCGCCGTACGGCGCCGCGTACTGCTGCCGGGCGCCGAAGCTGTCGTACGTGTCGTACTGCTGGCCGCCGTTGACCGCGCCGCCACCGCCGTACGGGTCGGAGTAGGCGGCGTACTGCTGCTCGCCGGTCCCGTAACCGTACTGCTGGGTCTGCTGGTTGTAGGCGTCCTGGTCCGCGGCGTAGGTGTTCTGCGCCGCGTAGCCGCCCTGCCCCGCGTACGCGTCCTGGTTCGCGTAGCCGTCGTGCGTGGCGTAGGGGTCGTGTGCCGCGTAGGCGTCCTGGCCGGCCTGCTGGGTCCCGTAGCCGGAGTACGGGTCGTACCCGCCGCCGTAACCCCCCGCGTCCGCCGTGCCCGTGGCCGCGTCCGCGTTCGCCCGGGAGGCCGAGCGGGGGTCCTGGAGGGCGTCGTCGTAGACGCCGTACTGCCCGGTCTCGTCGGGCATCGGCTCCGTGGTGTACACGGACGCGGCATCGGCGGCCGGACGGGCCGGGAGCGGGTCCTGGGCGGCGGCCGGCTCGTACTCCAGGTCCGAGACCTCAAGCGCGGGTTCGCGGTCGGCGGCCTCCTCCTTGGCGGCCTTGCGCCGCTTGCTGACGGTCGGCCGGCCGGCGATCGCCCACCCCGTCGAGAAGCCGCTGCGGAAGGAGAGCGTCACATACGTCTGGCCGACCGCGAAGGCGATCGTGCCGAGCACGATGACGAAGATGTTCGGGATCAGCACACCGAGCACCACGCCCATGAACCCGGTGAAGGCGAGCAGCCGCCAGCGCAGCCGCGCCTTGTACTGGAGCAGCACCTCGCCCAGCAGCCACAGGGCAACGATGCCGAATGCGATGTAGAGGACCGTCCAGCCCATGCCCGCCCCTAGTCACGACTGCTCGTGCAGTCCGAGATTCTCGTAGATTTCGAGCGTCGCCGTGGAATTGTTGAGTGTGATGAAGTGCAGGCCAGGTACGCCCTCGGACAGCAGTCCGGCGCAGAACTCCGTCGCGAACTCGATGCCGATCGAGCGTACAGCGGCCGGATCGTCCTTCACCGAGAGGATCCGCTCTTTCAGCTCCGCCGGGAAGACCGCGGTGGAGAGCTGGGGCAATCGCTCCAGCATCTTCACACTGGTGACCGGCATGATCTCCGGAATGATCGGGGTCGCGCAACCCGCGGCCTCGACCCGGTCGCGCAGCCGCAGATAACCCTCGGGCTCGAAGAACATCTGGGTGATCGCGTAGTCGGCGCCCGCCCGGCACTTGGCGACGAAGTGCTGGATGTCGGTGTCCCGGTCGGCCGAGCGCGGATGCATCTCGGGGAAGGCGGCCACGCCGACGCAGAAGTCCCCGGACTCCTTGATGAGCCTGACCAGGTCGGCCGCGTACCGCACGCCCTCGGGGTGCTCGATCCACTCCCCCATCGGGTCGCCGGGCGGGTCGCCCCGTACGGCGAGGATGTTGCGTATCCCGGCGTCGGCGTACTGCCCGATCATGTTGCGCAGCTCGGCGACGGACTGGCCGACGGCCGTGAGATGCGCGACGGGGGTGAGGGTGGTGTCGGCGGCGATCCGCTCCGTGGCCCTGACCGTGCCGTCCCGGGTGGAGCCGCCGGCCCCGTAGGTCACCGAGACGAAGCTCGGGGCGACCGCCTCGACCCTGCGCAGCGCGTTCCAGAGGTTGCGCTCGCCCTTCTCGGTCTTGGGTGCCCAGAACTCGAAGGAGTACGAGGTTTTACCGGTCGCGAGCAGATCACGCACCGTGCGCGCGTGATCCGATCTGGTCGAAGCTGTACCGAGGGCCATATGTGCAGGTTATCCAGGGCGTGGCGACGACCCAACCGCGCGGGAGGCTTTCAGCGGTATTGCCCGGCAAGTGTCCACTCCTCGGACATGAGCCGGACACCTGCGACAGGCCTCGCCACCGGCCGGGCGGCACGGCCGGAACACGGTCCCGCCACCGGCCGGGCGGCCCGGGCGGAACACCGTCCCGCAGCCGGTCAGGCGGCGCGCGCCCGTATCCGTCCGGCCAGGGCAGCCGTCGCCGCCGCCGGGTCGTCGGCCTCCGTGATCGCCCGTACGACGACGACACGGCGGGCCCCGGCGTCCAGCACCTGGTCCAGATTGCCCGCGTCGATCCCGCCGATCGCGAACCACGGGCGGTCCGTGCCGCTCGCCGCCGCGTACCGCACCAGGTCGAGGCCCGGGGCGTGCCGGCCCGGCTTGGTGGGGGTGGGCCAGCAGGGGCCCGTACAGAAGTAGTCCACGCCGGGCTCGGCGAGCGCCGCGTCCACCTCGGTGCGCGCGTGGGTGGAGCGGCCGATCAGCGGGTCGGCGCCGAGGATCGCCCGCGCCGCCGGGACGGGCAGGTCGCCCTGGCCGAGGTGGAGCACGTCGGAACCGATGGCGTGCGCGACGTCGGCGCGGTCGTTCACGGCGAGCAGCCTGCCGTGGCGGCGGCAGGCGTCCGCGAAGACCCGGAGGTGGTCCAGTTCCTCGGCCGCCTCCATGCCCTTGTCGCGGAGCTGGACGATGTCCACACCGGACGACAGCACGGCGTCGAGGAACTCGGGGAGGTCTCCCTGCCGCTTGCGGGCGTCCACGCACAGGTAGAGCCGGGCGTCGGACAGTGCCTCGTGGGGCGTGGGCATGGGAAGGTCCCCCCGTTGGATCCGCGTCCGCACCTGCGTCCGGAACCGCTCGCGGAGCTGTGTGTGGAGCTCTGTGTGGAACTACGTGACTTCCTGGACGGGCGGCGGCGGGCGCCGCCCGTCCCCGGATGACGAGGCCGTCAGACGGCGAGCGCCTGAGCCCGGCGCTTCACCTCCGTACCGCGATTCTCGCTGAGCGCCTGCGCGGGGGTGCCGGGCAGGCTGGGGTCGGGGGTGAAGAGCCACTCAAGCATCTCTTCGTCGGTGAAGTGGTCGTCCCTCAGGAGCGTCAGGGTGCCGGCGAGCCCCTTGACGACCTTGGTGCCGTCGATGAAGGCGGCGGGAACCTGGAGCGTCCTGTTCTCGCCCCGGCGCACGGCGATGAGCTGGCCTTCCTTCACCAACTGCCGCACGCGCGTCACCTCGACACCGAGCATTTCGGCGATATCGGGCAGGTGAAGCCAGGCGGGGACGAGAGCATCGATCTTTGCGTCAATCTCGGTCACAGGACAAGCGTGCCATCCCGGACCGACACCGGGCACCCCGAGCCACCCCGGACGGGGTGGAAACCAGGGCACAACGGACCCGGACCGCCCGCCGGACGGCTCAGCGGACCGCCTTGCGCAGCGGTACCGCCGGGTCGGCCGCCAGCTCCCGGTCGAGGCGCGCGCCCGCCTCGATCAGCTTGCGGCCCTGGGCCAGGTCGCGGGGGCGCCCCACGGCCAGCAGGGCCACCAGGACGCCGTCGCGCAGCCAGACCACCGACCAGGACGCCCCCGCGGGGTCGCCGCGCCGTACCAGGGTGTCGGCCGCCCCGTGGTGGCCCGCGTACTGGACGAACCGGCCGAACTGCTCCGACCAGAAGTACGGCACCGGATCGTAGACCGGGTCGGTCTCCCCGACGGCCTGCACGGCGACCGTGAGGGGCCCCTGGAGCGCGTTGTCCCAGTGGTGGACGAGGAGCCGTTCGCCGTAGCGTGCGGACGGGAAGGAGGCGCAGTCACCGACCGCGTACACGTCCGGCAGCGAGGTGCGCAGCCGTTCGTCCGCGGTGATCGAGCCGTCCGCGCCGAGCGCGATGCCGGAGCCCGCGAGCCAGGCCGTCGCGGGCCGTGCGCCGATGCCCACGACCACCGCGTCGGCGGCGAGCCGGCGGCCGTCCGCGAGGATCACCGTGCCGGGCTCGACGGCGGCCACACCGGTGCCGGTCAGCAGTTCGGCGCCGCTCTCCGCGTACCAGTCGGTCATGGGGGCGGCGACCTCGGCGGGCAGGGCGCCCGCGAGGGGCCGGTCGGCCGCCTCCACGACGGTCACCACGCACCCGGCCTCGCGGGCGGCGGTGGTGAACTCCGCGCCGATCCAGCCCGCGCCCACGACGACGACCTCCCGCCGCCGCTCCAGTACGGGGCGCAGCCGCACGGCGTCGTCGAGCGTGCGCAGCGGGTGGACCCCGGGCACGCCCTCCGTGCCGGGCAGTACGGCGGGTTCGGCGCCGGTGGCGATGACCAGCACGTCGTACGGGACGGGCCCGGCGGTGGTGTCCAGCTCCCGGTCGGACGGGCGCAGCCCGGTGGCTTCCAGGCCGAGCCTGAGGTCGACGGAGAGGGCCCCGAAGTCGACGTCGAAGGCGGAACCTTCGGCCGTGCCGAGCAGGATCGCCTTGGAGAGCGGGGGCCGGTCGTAGGGCGGATGGGGTTCCGCGCCGATCAGGGTGATCCGGCCGCCGTACCCCTTCTCGCGCAGGGCGACGGCGGTCCGCACCCCCGCCATGCCCGCGCCGACGACGACCACCCCGGGCTCGTCCGGCCGCCCGTCGCGCGGGTCCCACCCCTCGTGCCCGTCATGTCCGTGTGCCTGCCGCTGTTCGCTCACCCGGTCACCTTAGAGGTCGCGGACAGGTAGGGCGGCGGTGATCGGACAGCCACCGGAGCGCCGGCGGGCAGCTCCTCCACGACGCTCGTCCCACTGCCTTCCCGGGACTCCCACTCCCAGCTCTCCTCCAGCCGGACCCGGCCGTCGGGGAGGTCGACGACGGTGGAGACGCAGTGCCCCGAGGACGTCTCGCCGCCGTGCCTCAACTGGACGTAGCGGAAGTCGAGACGGTCGCCGGTACGCGTTCCCACGAGGTGGCCGCGGACCACGTCGCCGCCTTCGTAGGAGGCCCAGATGTGGCCGTCCTCCTCGTGGTAGACGAAGCGGGTACGGGTCCCTACCTGGCCCGGGGCCTGGTCGGCGACGGGTGAGAGGACGAGCCCGTCCAACGAGCGGGCCATGGTGACGCTCCCTTACGACCTGATGGACGGCGCGTTAGTCTGGCCGTCGACACTACCTCGCGGGAGTCCGGACGCACCGGGCTGAGAGGGAGGCTGGAGCGGCCTCCGACCGTACGAACCTGATCCGGGTCATGCCGGCGAAGGGAGGGGCTGGACGCCCATGCACGCATCCACACGGTCATCGTCCCGGGCACCGACATCCCCCACGGGGTACGACGTCCTGGTCGTCGGCGGCGGGATCATCGGTCTGGTCACGGCCTGGCGCGCGGCCCGCCGCGGGCTGCGTACCGCCGTCGCCGACCCGGACCCGGGCGGCGGCGCGGCGGGGGTCGCGGCGGGCATGCTCGCCGCCGTCACCGAGCTGCACCACGGCGAGCAGACCCTGCTCGGGCTCAATCTCGCCTCCGCCGGGCGGTATCCGGCGTTCCTCGCGGAGCTGGAGGAGGCGAGCGGCCGGGACACCGGGTACCGGGCCTGCGGCACGCTCGCGGTGGCCCTGGACTCCGACGACCGTGCGCAACTCCGCGAACTGCACGCGCTGCAGCGGCGCTCGGGGCTGGCCTCCGAGTGGCTGACGGGGCGCGAGTGCCGGCGCCTGGAGCCGATGCTCGCGCCGGGAGTACGCGGGGGCCTGCGGGTCGACGGCGACCACCAGATCGACCCGCGCCGGCTCGCGGCGGCGCTCCTCACGGCCTGCGAGCGGGCCGGGGTGGTCTTCCACCGCGCCTGGGCCCGGGAGCTCACCGTCGTACGGGACCGGGCCGCGGGCGCCGTCCTCGCCGACGGCGGCGCGCTCGCCGCGGACCGGGTGGTGCTGGCGGGCGGCAGCCTCAGCGGCAGGCTGGCGGGCGTGCCCCCGGAGGCGGTGCCGCCCGTACGGCCCGTCAAGGGGCAGGTCCTGCGCCTGACGATGCCGCGCCGCCACGGGCCCTTCCTGTCCCGGACGGTACGGGCCGTGGTGCGGGGCGGCCAGGTCTATCTGGTGCCGCGCGAGAACGGCGAGCTGGTCGTCGGCGCGACCAGTGAGGAACTGGGCTGGGACACGACGGTCACGGCGGGCGGCGTGTACGAGCTGCTGCGCGACGCGCACGAGCTGGTGCCCGGCATCACCGAGCTGCCGCTCACCGAGACCCGCGCCGGGCTGCGCCCCGGCTCGCCGGACAACGCGCCGCTGCTCGGGCCGACCGTGCTGCCGGGTCTGTCGCTGGCCACCGGCCACTACCGCAACGGGGTCCTGCTGACGCCGGTCACCGGCGATGTCATGGCCACCGTCCTGACGACGGGTGAACTCCCGCCCGAGGCCGCGCCCTTCACCCCGCTGCGCTTCTCCCCCGGCGCGTCCGGCCCATCCACCACGCCTGTCACCACACCCGCCGCCTCTCCCGCCACCGCGGCCGCGTCCGGCGCGCCCGCGTCCGCCCCTGTGGAGCAGTCCGTATGAACACCGCCGTGATGCATGTCTCCGTCAACGGAGAGCGACGCGAGTTCGCCGCCGCGACCACGCTCGACGCCGTCGTCGCGACCCTCACCCCCGCGCGCTCCGGGGTGGCCGCCGCCGTCAACGAGACGGTGGTCCCCCGTACCCGCTGGTCCGGCACCGCGCTCAGCGACGGCGACCGGGTCGAAGTACTCACCGCCGTCCAGGGAGGCTGACGGACATGGCCGACGACCTGCTCACCATCGGCTCCGCCACGTTCGCCTCCCGGCTGATCATGGGGACGGGCGGGGCGCCCAGCCTCGACGTCCTCGAACGCTCGCTGATCGCCTCCGGCACCGAACTCACCACGGTCGCGATGCGCCGCCTCGACCCCACCGTGCAGGGCTCCGTGCTCTCCGTGCTGGACCGGCTCGGCATCCGCCCGCTGCCCAACACGGCGGGCTGCTTCACCGCCGGCGAGGCCGTCCTCACCGCCCGGCTCGCCCGGGAGGCGCTCGGCACGGAGTGGATCAAGCTGGAGGTCGTCGCGGACGAACGCACCCTGCTGCCCGACCCGGTGGAGTTGCTGGACGCCGCGGAGACCCTGGTGGACGACGGGTTCACCGTCCTTCCGTACACCAACGACGACCCGGTCCTGGCGGCGAAGCTGGAGGACGTGGGGTGCGCCGCGATCATGCCGCTCGGCTCGCCCATCGGCTCCGGGCTCGGCATCCGCAACCCGCACAACTTCCAGCTCATCGTGGAGCGCGCCGGCGTCCCGGTGATCCTGGACGCGGGCGCGGGTACCGCGTCGGACGCGGCGCTCGCGATGGAGCTGGGGTGCGCCGCGGTGATGCTGGCGTCCGCGGTCACCCGCGCCCGGGAGCCGGTGCTGATGGCCGAGGCGATGCGGCACGCGGTGGCGGCGGGCCGGCTGGCGCGGCGGGCGGGCCGGATCCCGCGCCGCCACTTCGCGGAGGCGTCCTCGCCGGTGGACGGGGTGGCGGCGCTCGACCCGGAGCGGCCCTGCTTCTGACCCGCCCGGCGCGCCGGGCTCGTACGGGGCCCGGCGCGTCCGGTGCGTCACGACGCTCCGGGAGGCCTGTCACAGGTCGGCTTCAGTCGGGTGCCCGGTCCGACCGGGGCTTCGGGAGTGTCGGCGGTGACTCGTAGACTCACCGGCGTGGATACGACCCTTCAGGACCCCATCGTCGGGCAGGTGCTCGACGGCCGTTACCGCGTCGAGGCGCGGATCGCGGTCGGCGGCATGGCCACGGTCTACCGGGCCGTGGACACCCGGCTCGACCGGGTCCTGGCGCTCAAGGTGATGCATCCGGCGCTCGCGGCGGACGCCTCCTTCGTGGAGCGGTTCATCCGCGAGGCCAAGTCGGTGGCGCGGCTGGCGCACCCCAATGTGGTCGCGGTCTTCGACCAGGGCGCGGAGGACGCGTACGTCTACCTGGCGATGGAGTACGTCGCCGGGTGCACCCTGCGCGATGTCGTACGGGAGCGTGGCGCGCTGCGCCCGCGGGCCGCGCTGGACATCCTGGAGCCGGTGCTCGCCGCGCTCGGCGCCGCGCACCGGGCCGGGTTCGTCCACCGGGACATGAAGCCGGAGAACGTGCTGATAGGGGACGACGGCCGGGTCAAGGTCGCCGACTTCGGGCTGGTCAGGGGCGTCGGGGAGGTGACCAACACCACCGGGACCGTCCTCGGCACGGTCTCGTACCTCGCGCCGGAGCAGATCGAGCACGGCACGTCCGACACCCGCGTCGACGTGTACGCCTGCGGGGTCGTCCTGCACGAGATGCTGACCGGTGCCAAGCCGCACTCCGGGGACACCCCCGCGCAGGTCCTCTACCGCCATCTCAACGAGGACGTGCCGGCCCCGTCCGCCGCCGTTCCCGGGCTCGCCCCGGAGCTGGACCGGCTGGTCGCCGCGGCGACCGCGCGGGACCCCGAGGACCGGCCGCTCGACGCGGTCGCGCTGCTGGCGCTGGTCCGCGCGGCCCGCGCGGCGCTCACCGACGCGCAGCTCGACGCCGTACCACCCCGGGCCAGGCCCGAGCCGGCGGCCGGCGCGGACGCCGACGGGCGTACGACGGTGATCCCCCGGATCCGGCCCGTCGAGGAGCCCGACGACGAGCCCGTCCGGCACACGAGCCGGCTGGAGATGCCGCCCCCGGACGCCGGGCCGCCGGCCGGCCGGTCCCGGTACGGGGCCGGGGGGCGCCGGGGGATGCCGTCGCGCGGGGTGCTCGCGGCGGTCGTCGCGGTGCTGCTCGTCCTCGGGGTGGGGACAGGGGTCTGGTACATCAACTCGGGCCAGTTCACCCGGGTGCCGTCGCTGCTCGGACAGACGGAGCAGGAGGCGCGCGAGCGCCTCGGCGCCGAGGGCCTGGACGCGAAGATCACCCGCGACTTCAGCGACAGCTTCGACCGGGGCACGGTGATGGGGACGGATCCGGAGCCCCGCTCCCGGGTCCGGGGCAGCGGTCCGGTGACGCTGGTCATCTCGCGCGGCCCGGAGATCGTCCGCGTGCCCGACCTGACCGGCAAGACACTGGCCGAGGCGCGGTCCGCCCTGAAGGAGGCCGGGCTGGCCGCCGGACTCGTCAAGCGGGAGTTCGACGAGGACGTCGCGCGGGGCACCGTGATCAGCTCCACGCCGGCCGCGGGCCGGGACGTACGGCCCGACGCGGGGATCGCGCTCCTGGTCAGCAAGGGCGCCCCCGTCGACATGCCCGATGTGACCGGCGAGTCCGTGGCCGACGCCACCACCGAGCTGGAGGACGCGGGGCTCACGGTGAAGGTCGCCACGGAGCGGGTGAACTCCGCGCAGGACGAGGGCACGATCGCCCGGCAGTCCGCCGCGGAGGGGACCCGCCTGGCGCAGGGCGACACGGTCACGCTGACGGTCTCCAAGGGCCCGCGGATGGTCTCCGTACCGGATGTGACCGGACAGAGCACCGAGGCCGCGAAGAAGCTGCTGGAGGACGCGGGCTTCCAGGTCGAGGTCGAGCGGAGCTTCCCGTTCCTGGGGGACACCGTGGGCGAGCAGTCCGTCGCCGGCGGCGAACAGGCCCCCGAGGGCTCCACCATCACCATCAAGACCAAGGGACTCTAGAAACAGATGCGCAACCCTGTCGGCGCCCATGTCCCCGTGGCCGGCGGGCTCGCCACGACCGGTCTGGCGTACGCGCGCGAGCTGGGCGCGGAGACCGTCCAGGTCTTCGCGGCCAATCCGCGCGGCTGGGCGACGCCCGCCGGGAATCCGGCGCAGGACGAGCGGTTCCGCGCCGAGTGCGCGGCGGCGCGGATGCCCGCGTACGTACACGCCCCGTATCTGATCAACTTCGGTTCGCACACGGAGGCGACCGCCGAGAAGTCCGTGGAGTCGCTCCGCCACAGTCTGCGGCGGGGCCGGGAGATCGGCGCGCTGGGCGTGGTCGTGCACACCGGTTCCGCGACCGGCGGGCGGCCGCGTGAGGTGGCGCTCGCACAGGTACGGGAGCGGATGCTGCCGCTCCTGGACGAGCTGACCCACGACGACGACCCGTTCCTGCTGCTGGAGTCGACGGCGGGCCAGGGCTTCTCGCTCTGCTCGCGGACCTGGGACTTCGGCCCCTACTTCGACGCGCTGGACTCCCACCCCCGGCTGGGGATCTGCCTGGACACCTGCCACATCTTCGCGGCGGGGCACGACCTGGCCGGGCCGCACGGCATGCGGCAGACCCTGGACCTGCTGGTGGACACGGTCGGCGCGGGCCGGCTCAAGCTGATCCACGCCAACGACTCCAAGGACGTGACGGGCGCGCACAAGGACCGGCACGAGAACATCGGCGCGGGGCACATCGGGGAGGACCCGTTCCGCGAGCTGTTCACGCATCCGGCGACCGCCGGCGTACCGCTGGTGATCGAGACCCCGGGCGGCAAGGAGGGGCACGCGGCGGACGTGGCCCGGCTGAAGAAGCTGCGCGACGGCTGAGCCCTCACTCCCGGCGGGGCCCCGGCCCCGTCAGAGTTCGGGGCCGTCAGAGTTCGGGGCCGTCGCCCGGGAGTTCCTGGTAGGAGTAGCGCTGCTCGGACCAGGGGTCGCCCACGTTGTGGTAACCGCGTTCCTCCCAGAAACCCCGGCGGTCGGCGGTCATGTATTCCACGCCCCGGACCCATTTCGGGCCCTTCCAGGCGTAGAGCTGCGGAACGATGAGCCGTACCGGAAATCCGTGTTCCGCGGTGAGCAATTCGCCGTCCTTGTGGGTGGCGAAGATCGTGCGGTCGGATACGAAGTCGGCGAGCCGTAGATTCGAGCTGAAGCCGTACTCGGCCCAGACCATCACATGCGTGACGTCCGGCGCGGGCGGCGCGAGTTCCGCGATCGTCCGGGCGGGCACCCCGCCCCATTCGGCCCCCACCATGCTGAATTTTGTGACGCAGTGCAGATCGGCGACCACGGTGGAGAACGGCAGCGCCGAGAACTCACCATGGTTCCAGCAGTGTTTGTCGCCGTCGGCGGTCGCGCCGAAGACCCGGAACTCCCAGCGTTCCTGCCGGAACTTCGGTACGGGGCCGTAATGGGTGACCGGCCAGCCGCGCTGCAGGCGCTGTCCCGGCGGCAGCTCGGACACTTCCGGCTCCTGACGCTCCCGGCTCTCCGGCTGACCCATGCCTTCCATGGTGACAGACCGGGAGGGGTGGTGATGACCAGGTACACCTCGATTCCGGCAACTCCTACTAAGCGTGCACTTACTGGACGACCTCCGGATCACGGTGCGAGGATGCCCAGCATTCCGCTCCGTCACCGGCTTGGAAGGAGTCCGCGCGATGCAGGGCGACCCCGAGGTCATTGAATTCCTCAATGAGCAGCTGACCGCCGAACTGACCGCGATCAATCAGTACTTTCTCCATTCGAAAATGCAGGAGAACTTCGGCTGGACAAAACTCGCCAAGTACACCCGGGCCGAGTCGTTCGACGAGATGAAGCACGCCGAACTCCTCACCGACCGGCTGCTGTTCCTGGAGGGCCTGCCGAACTATCAGCGGCTCTTCCATGTACGGGTCGGCCAGACGGTCACGGAGATGTTCCAGGCGGACCGGCAGGTCGAGGTGGAGGCGATCGACCGCCTCAAGCGCGGTATCGACGTGATGCGGTCCAAAGGCGACCACACGTCCAAAGGGATCTTCGAATCGATCCTGGAGGACGAGGAACACCACATCGACTATCTCGACACGCAACTGGAGCTGATCGAGAAACTCGGTGAACCGCTCTACATCGCCCAGCTCATCGAGCAGCCCGACAGCTGAGACAGCTGCGACGGTTTGAACGGCCGGTACAGGGACCTACGCGGCGTCCCTGAGGACCGGGGCGGGCCGCTGCTGCGGCGGCTGCTGCGACTGCGGCTGCTGCTCCCGCAGCTCACGGCGCGGACATCCGCCGCGTCCCAGCAGCGACTGGATACGCCGTACGCACGAGCCGCAGTCGGTGCCGGCCTTGCTCGCCGACGCGATCTCGCGGGGCGTGCACGCGCCGGCCGCCGCGTGTTCCTTCACCTGCGTCTCGGTGATCCCGAAACATGAGCAGACGTACACGCGGTTCACCTCCCGACGCCGAGTGCCACTGATGTGGAGCCACGCCGCATGATCGGTGAGGCTAACCTAACCTTACCTGCCATGCCGGATACGGAAAAGTCCTGGAAACGCAGGTGGGGCGCGGATCACACCGATCCGCGCCCCACCGGGCCGTACAGGAGGCTCCTACTGGTCCCGGTACATCTCCGCGACCAGGAAGGCCAGGTCCAGCGACTGGCTGCGGTTGAGCCGGGGGTCGCAGGCCGTCTCGTAGCGCTGGTGCAGATCGTCGACGAAGATCTCGTCGCCGCCGCCCACGCACTCGGTGACGTCGTCGCCGGTCAGCTCGACGTGGATGCCGCCCGGGTGCGTGCCGAGCGCCTTGTGGACCTCGAAGAAGCCCTTGACCTCGTCGAGCACGTCGTCGAAGCGGCGGGTCTTGTGACCGGAGGCCGCCTCGAAGGTGTTGCCGTGCATCGGGTCCGTCACCCAGGCCACCGTGGCGCCGGACGCGGTCACCTTCTCGACCAGGGTCGGGAGCTTGTCCCTGACCTTGTCGGCGCCCATGCGGACGATGAAGGTGAGCCGGCCGGGCTCGCGGTCCGGGTCGAGCCGGTCGATGTAGGTCAGCGCCTCGTCGACGGTGGTCGTCGGGCCGAGCTTGATCCCGATCGGGTTCCTGATCTTCGAGGCGAACTCGATGTGCGCGCCGTCGAGCTGGCGGGTGCGCTCACCGATCCACACCATGTGGCCCGAGACGTCGTACAGCCCGCCGGTCCGGGAGTCGACCCGGGCCAGCGCCGACTCGTAGTCCAGCAGCAGCGCCTCGTGCGAGGCGTAGAACTCCACGGTGCGGAACTCGGCCGGGTCGGTGCCCGCCGCCTTCATGAAGTTCAGCGCGTTGTCGATCTCGCGGGCGAGCTGCTCGTAACGCTGGCCCGACGGGGACGACTTCACGAAGTCCTGGTTCCAGGCGTGCACCTGGCGCAGGTCGGCGTAACCACCCGTGGTGAAGGCGCGCACCAGGTTGAGCGTCGCGGCGGACGCGTGGTACATCCGCTTGAGGCGCTCGGGGTCGGGGACGCGGGACTTCTCGTCGAAGGCGAAGCCGTTGACCGAGTCGCCCCGGTACGTCGGCAGGGTCACGCCGTCGCGGGTCTCGGTGCCCTTGGAGCGCGGCTTCGAGTACTGCCCGGCGATCCGGCCGACCTTGACCACCGGCACGGACGCCGCGTACGTGAGAACGGCGCCCATCTGAAGGAGGGTCTTCAGCTTGTTCCTGATCTGGTCGGCGGAGACGGCGTCGAACGCCTCGGCGCAGTCACCGCCCTGCAGCAGGAACGCCTCGCCCTTGGCGACGGACGCCAGCCGGGCACGGAGCTGGTCGCACTCCCCCGCGAAGACCAGCGGCGGATAGCTCTCCAGCTCCGCCACGACAGCACGCAGGGCTTCGCGGTCCGGATACTCCGGCTGCTGAGCAGCGGGAAGATCGTGCCAGGACGGCACATGCTTGGCGGAGTTCTCAGCGTTCACTGTCACGCGCTCCAGATTACGTGGTCGAGGGCGCCGGGCGGCGCGGCGCTCACAGTGTGGAACAGACCGGTGCCCCGGCGCATGCACTATGGTGCGGCTCATGTTCGCGCATTCGCATCAGACCTGGTGGTGGCCCGCTCGTCCGGCGGTCCACTGATTCACGCGCGCACCACGAATCACGAAGGCCGCCCGAGGGGCGGCCTTCAGTGTTCTCCAGGTCCGGATGCCAGGTTCCCGGCCGGGGAAGCGGGCCGTTCCTCTCCCTCCTCCGGAAGGAACACCGCAGATGAACACCGACCCGATGAACACCGGCCCGATGAACACCGGCCCGATGGCCACCGATCTGATGGCCACCGATCCTTCCCCGGCCGCCCGGCTGATCGGCCGGCTGCTGGACGACGACTGTCCGCCCTTCGCCCTGCTGCGCCGCCGCACCCCCGGCCGTGACCATGACACCGTCGAGCTGCTGATCGGCTCCGTGCATGAGGCGGAGCGGCTCGCCGATCTCCCGGCGGGCGACCGCACCGCGCTGGCCCTGGTGCCGTTCCGGCAGATCAGGGAGCGCGGCTTCGACGTACGGGACGACGGGACGCCGCTGGCCGTGCTGGTCGCGGACGAGACGTACGAGCTGCCCCTCGGCGAGGTGCTCGACCGGCTGCCCGCGCACGCGGTACGGGTCGAGGCCGGCGCCTTCGACCTCGACGACGAGCGGTACGCGGAGATCGTGCGGCGGGTCGTCGACGAGGAGATCGGCCGGGGCGAGGGCGCGAACTTCGTCATCCGGCGCACCTTCGAGGGCCGGATCCCCGGCTTCGGCCGGGCGGACGCCCTCGCGCTCTTCCGGCGGCTGCTCGTCGGGGAGCAGGGCGCGTACTGGACGTTCCTGGTGCACACGGGCGGGCCCGGCGGTGACGGCGGCGGTGACCGTGACGGCCGGCCCGGCGGGCGGACGCTGGTCGGGGCCAGTCCCGAGGCGCATGTCCGGATGAGCGGTGGAACCGTCGTGATGAACCCCATCAGCGGGACCTTCCGCTATCCGGCCGGGAACCCCGCTCCTGAGGCGCTGCTGGAGTTCCTGGGCGACCGCAAGGAGACCGACGAGCTGTCCATGGTCGTCGACGAGGAGCTGAAGATGATGTGCACGGTCGGCGACCGGGGCGGGGTGGTGATCGGCCCCCGGCTCAAGGAGATGGCCCATCTCGCGCACACCGAGTACGAACTGCGCGGGCGCTCCTCGCTCGATGTGCGCGAGGTGCTGCGGGAGACGATGTTCGCGGCGACGGTCACCGGCTCGCCGGTGCAGAACGCCTGCCGGGTCATCGAGCGCCACGAGGTGGGCGGACGCGGCTACTACGCGGGCGCGCTCGCGCTCCTCGGGCGGGACTCCGGCGGTGCGGCGACCCTCGACTCCCCGATCCTGATCCGTACCGCCGACATCGGCGCCAGCGGCGCGCTGCGGGTGCCGGTCGGGGCCACGCTCGTACGCCACTCGCGGCCGGAGAGCGAGGTGGCCGAGACGCACGCCAAGGCGGCGGGGGTGCTGGCGGCGCTGGGGGTACGGCCGGGGCGCCCGCGCGCGCAGGCGGCGCGGCCCCGGCTCGCCGACGACCCGCGGGTACGGGCGGCGCTGGACGCGCGGCGCGCGGATCTGGCGCCGTTCTGGCTGCGGATGCGGGAGACCACCGCGGCGCTGTCGGGGCACGCGCTGATCGTCGACGCCGAGGACACCTTCACCGCGATGCTGGCCCACCTCCTGCGCTCCTCGGGGCTGGCGGTGACCGTACGGCGCTACGACGAGCCGGGGCTGCGTGAGGCGGCGCTCGGCCACGCGGACCGGGTGGGGCCCGTGGTGCTGGGTCCCGGCCCCGGTGACCCGGCGGACAGCGGTGACCCGAAGATGCGGCTGCTGCGCGGGCTGGCGGCGGAACTGCTGGACTCACGCGGCACCCGGCGCCACGGCGTGCTCGGGGTCTGCCTGGGGCACGAGCTGCTGGCGGCGGAGCTGGGGCTGGACACCGTACGCAAGCGGGTGCCGTACCAGGGCCTCCAGACCCGCGTCGGGCTCTTCGGCCGGGAGGAGACGGTGGGCTTCTACAACAGCTTCACCGCGCGGTGCGACGGCGCGGCGGCGGCGCGGCTGGCGGCGCGGGGCGTCGAGGTGAGCCGGGACCCGGCGAGCGGGGAGGTGCACGCGCTGCGGGGCGCGGGGTTCGCGTCGGTGCAGTTCCATCCGGAGTCGGTGCTGACGCTGGACGGCCCGGGGATCGTGACGGAGCTGCTGGCGGGGGCGGAGACGACGGCGGCGGCAGTACGGAGATAGGGGATAGCGGAGCCCGGTGCGCCGGGCGGCCGGGTTCACGGGTTCCCGGCCGCCCGGCGCCGCTCCCGGCGCGCCGACGCGGCACCGGGGCGGGTCCGGCGTGATCAGGGTCCGGCGTGATCCGATTCCGGCGTGATCCGAGCCGGCGCCGCTCAGCCGAAGAAGACGCCCGCCTCCTCGTACAGCTCGGGGCGGACCGTCTTGAGCCGGGCCGTCGCCTCCGCCATCGGGACGCGCACGATGTCGGTGCCGCGCAGGGCGACCATCTTCCCGTAGTCGCCGTCGCGCACCGCCTCGATCGCGTGCAGGCCGAAGCGGGTGGCCAGCCAGCGGTCGAAGGCGCTCGGGGTGCCGCCGCGCTGGACATGGCCGAGCACGGTGGTGCGGGCTTCCTTGCCGGTGCGCCGTTCGATCTCCTTGGCCAGCCACTCGCCGACACCGGACAGCCGGACGTGGCCGTACGAGTCCAGCGTGCCGTCCTTGAGGACCAGATCGCCGTCCTTGGGCATCGCGCCCTCCGCGACGACCACGATCGGCGCGTACGACGCCTTGAAGCGGGAGGTCACCCAGGCGCAGACCTGGTCGACGTCGAAGCGCTGCTCGGGGATGAGGATGACGTTGGCGCCGCCCGCGAGCCCGGAGTGCAGGGCGATCCAGCCGGCGTGCCGGCCCATCACCTCGCAGACCAGGACGCGCATGTGGGACTCGGCGGTGGTGTGCAGCCGGTCGATGGCCTCCGTCGCGATCCCGACGGCGGTGTCGAACCCGAAGGTGTAGTCGGTGGCGGACAGGTCGTTGTCGATGGTCTTGGGGACACCGACGCAGGGCACCGTGTACTCGTCGGAGAGGCGTGACGCGACCCCGAGCGTGTCCTCGCCGCCGATCACGACCAGCGCGTCGACGCCCGTCGCGGCCAGGGTCTCCCTGATCCGGCGGACGCCGTCCTCCTCCTTGAACGGATTGGTGCGCGAGGAGCCGAGGATGGTGCCGCCGCGCGGCAGGATGCCGCGCACGGTGGGGATGTCGAGCCGTACGGTGTCGCCGTCCAGCGCGCCGCGCCAGCCGTCCCGGAAGCCGGTGAAGCCGTAGCCGTACTCCTGAACGCCTTTGCGCACGAGAGCCCGGATGACCGCGTTGAGCCCGGGGCAGTCGCCGCCGCCCGTCAGCACTCCGACCCGCATGAAGCACGTCCCTTCGCCAGGAGGGGTGATTCAGGTCACTCCGGCATGGTGCACGGGGGCAATCCCGTTGCACCAGAGGGCGGACGGCAATGTTTCGGGGACCCTGCCGGGGGCGGGCCGGGGCCCGCGGGCGGCTCAGATGTCGTCGAGCCCGCGCTCGATCGCGTACCGCACCAGCTCGACGCGGTTGTGGAGTTGCAGCTTGCCGAGCGTGTTCTGGACGTGGTTCTGCACGGTGCGGTGCGAGATGACCAGCCGTTCCGCGATCTGCTTGTACGAGAGCCCCTTGGCGACCAGGCGCAGCACCTCCGTCTCACGGTCGGTGAGTTCGGGTGCCCTCGGCTCGTCGGCGGCGGCCGGCGCGGGCTCCGAGGCGAGGCGGCGGTACTCCCCGAGCACCAGCCCGGCGAGCCCCGGGGTGAAGACCGGGTCGCCGGCGGCGGTGCGGCGGACGGCGTCGGTCAGCTCCTCCGTACTGGCCGACTTGAGCAGATAGCCGGTGGCGCCGGACTTGACCGCCTCCAGCACATCGGCGTGCTCACCGCTGGCGGAGAGCACCAGGACGCGCAGCCCGGAAAGGGAACCGACCAGTTCCTTGCAGACCTGGACGCCGGGCATGCCCGGCAGGTTGAGGTCGAGGACGAGCACTTGGGGGGTGGTGGCGCGGGCTCGGCGCACCGCCTGGGGGCCGTCCCCGGCGGTGGCGACGACGTCGAAGCCCGCCGCCTCCAGGTCGCGGGCGACCGCGTCGCGCCACATCGGGTGGTCGTCGACCACCATCACCCGGACCGGCCCTTCCCCGCCGCCCGCGGCCGGGTCGCCGACCGTCCCCGCGCCGACCGCCGACCGTGTCATGTCCGTCGTGTCCGTCCTGTCCACCGTGCCCGCTGTGCCCGCCGTGCTCTGCTCGCTCATCGCTTCGTCTTTCCCCGTCCCCGTGGCTCCGCCGACACGCGGGGAACCTTCAACTCGACTTCCGTGCCCTGTCCCGGCACCGAGATCAGCTCGGCCGTGCCGCCAAGATCCCGCAGCCGGCCGCGGATCGAGAGCGCGACACCGAGACGCCCCTCCCCCTCCGCCTGCGCGAGCCGGCCCTCGGGGATGCCGGGGCCGTCGTCCCGTACGGTCACGATCACCTCCTGCGGCCAGTCCTCGACCAGGATCCAGGCGCGGGCGTCCTCGCCCGCGTGGCTCTTCACATTGTCCAGGGCGGCACCGACAGCCGCCGCCAACTCCCGGGCGGCGGCGGGCTCCAGCAGGACCGGGGCGCCCGGTTCGGAGAAGGTGACCCGGGATCCCGCGTACGGCGCGAGCAGGGTCCGCAGGTCGCACGGTCCGGAGCCGCCGTCCCGCCGCCCGCCGTCGGCCGTGCCGGTGCCGTGGGCGCTGTCAGCGCTGTTGACGGTCCGGACGACCGCGCCCCGTGCGGCGTCCTCCGAGACCCGGGAGACGGGCACCAGCCCGCTGGAGACCAGGGTCCGCAGGGCGATCTCCTGCTCCCCCGCCAGCCGGCCCAGCTCGGCCGCCTCGCCGCCCAGCGCCGTACCGCGCCGCTGCACCATGGCGAGCACCTGGAGCACGCTGTCGTGGATGTCCCGGGCCAGCCGCTCCCGTTCACGGGTCGCCGCCTCGATCTCCAGGGCGCGGGCGAGGGTGCGTTCGGAGGCGCGGGCGACCTCCACGACGTAACCGATGGCGATGGAGGCGACCCACACGAGCAGCACGTTGTGCACGGTGTCCAGGGTGGGATGGCCGCGCTGGATCAGATTGGCCACCCCGACGAAGGTCGACGCGAAGGCGGCCCACCGCCAGCCGCCCTTGACCGCGAAGGCGAGGACCGATCCGGCGACCCATATCGACGGCAGGGTGAGCCCGTCGACCGAGCGGGCCTGGAGGTCGGTGAACGGGGTGAGCAGGATGCCGGTGAGACCGATGGTGAGATCGGCGCCCAGGAAGCGTTTGGTGCAGCTCGCCGCGTTGGCGACCTTGGGAAGCGTGACAAGTGTCCAGACGGCCAGGACGGCGAGGTAGGACGCGGCGACCCACGGGCGTTCGAAGCGGTCGCGGTCGAGGAAGAAGAGCAGCACCGCGTAGAGCATCGTCAGCACGCGGTAGCCGCTCAGCGCCTGCCACAGCGGCTGTTCGACCGACATCCGCACCACGCGCTCGCGCTTGGCCATCTCCTGCTGCCCTCCCCCTGGTTCCCCGCCCCTGGCCCCGCCGCGTCGGCGCGGGCCGACGGCCCGCGGACCGTCGCCCTATCCCTCAGCTGTCGACGACGCCTTCGCCGCCTCCGCGATCTGCCGCTTGGCGGCCGTGGCGTAGATGTCCACGTACTCCTGGCCGGATAGCTTCATGATCTCGTACATCACCTCGTCGGTGACCGACCGCAGGATGAAGCGGTCGCCCTCCATGCCCTGGTAGCGCGTGAAGTCCAGCGGCTTGCCGATCCTGATCCCCGGGCGCATCAGCTTGGGGACGACCTTGCCGGGCGGCTGGATCTTCTCGGTGTCGATCATGGCGACGGGGATGACGGGCGCCCCGGAGGCGAGCGCCACGCGCGCGAGTCCGCCCGGCTTGCCCCGGTAGAGGCGGCCGTCGGGCGAGCGGGTGCCCTCGGGGTAGATACCGAAGAGCTCGCCTCTCTCCAGGACCTTTATCCCGCTCTGGATCGCCGCCTCGCCCGCGCCGCGCCCACCGGAGCGGTCCACGGGGAGCTGGCCCACGCCCTTGAAGAAGGCGGCGGTGAGCTTGCCCTTCACGCCGGGCGACGTGAAGTACTCCGCCTTCGCGATGAAGGTGACCTTGCGGTCGAGCACCGCCGGGAGGAAGAACGAGTCCGAGAAAGAGAGGTGGTTGCTCGCGAGGATCGCCGGTCCCTCGGCGGGAATGTTCTCAAGTCCCTCCACCCAGGGCCTGAAGGCGAGCTTCAGCGGCCCTCCGATGGAGACCTTCACTGCGCCGTAGATCAACTCGAATTCCTCCTGTGTGCTGTGGACCGACCTTAACCCCTGGGGTGCCCGCGCTCCCCTCTCCGCGAGCGCCGGACGGACTCCGGAAGGGCCGGACGGACCTGGTCGGTGTCGGTCCGGTCGCGTACGGTGAAGTACACCTTCCGAGCCTCACGAACAGGAGACCTTGGTGCCGGTCCTTCCTGGAGCCGAGCCGTACCGCCATGAGGGCGGCGAGGTCGGCGTCCTCCTCTGTCACGGATTCACCGGTTCCCCCCAGTCACTGCGTCCCTGGGCCGAATACCTGGCCGGGCACGGGCTGACCGTGTCCCTCCCCCTGCTGCCCGGGCACGGCACGCGCTGGCAGGACATGCGGCTCACCGGCTGGCAGGACTGGTACGCGGAGGTGGACCGGGCGCTGCGGGAGCTGCTGGAGCGGTGCGAGCGGGTCTTCGTGCTGGGGCTGTCGATGGGCGGGGCGCTGGCGCTGCGGCTGGCCGCGCGGCACGGGCGGTCGGTCAGCGGGGTCGTCGTGGTCAATCCGGGGATCAAGGTGCACGGGGCGGCGGCGTACGCGCTGCCGGTCCTCCGCCACTTCGTGGCCACCACCAAGGGGCTGACGAGCGACATCGCCAAGGAGGGCGGCGCGGAGGTCGGATACGACCGGGTGCCGTTGCACTGCGCGCACTCGCTGCGGAATTTCTTCCGGCTGGTGGACGCGTCGCTGCCCCAGGTCAACCAGCCGCTGTTGCTGCTGCACAGCGCGGTGGACCACGTGGTGCCACCGGCCGACTCGGCCAGGATCCTCGGCCGGGTCTCCTCGACGGATGTCCGTGAGGTTCTGCTGGAACAGAGCTACCACGTCGCGACGTTGGACCATGACGCGGAGCGGATTTTCGAGGAGAGTCTCACGTTCATCGGCCGGCTCGCTCCGACTGTCGGGAAGAAGGGGAGCACCACCGGTGGCTGAGCATGACGCGAACCGCGAACCGCAGCCGATCGACGAGGAGGCGGCCTGGGCGGCGATCGTCGCCGGGTACGGGGAGGAGCCGGCGGACCCGCCGGGCGCCAAGCCGTTCAAGTCGGTCGAGGACCTGGCCCTGCTGGAGGGCGAGCGGAACGGTAAGGATCCCCGGACGGAAGCGGTGCCGGAGCCTCCGGGACCGCTGAAGCCCCCGGCGGCACCGAGCGGGGCGGGCGGCCCGGAGGCGGGCACGGGCTCCGGCACGGGCTCGGGTGCAGATACAGGCTCCGGTACGGGCACGAGCGCGGGCTCCGGTACGGGTACGGGTTCGACCACGGGTACGGGCTCCGGTACGGCATCGGGCTCGGCCGCGGCCGCCGGGAAGGCCGGCGAGGGCGGGGCCGGGGAGCGGGCGGCCGACGGTGCCGAGGAGCCGGAGGCCGACAAGCCCGCGCTGGGCGGCTCGATCACCTTCGCGCCCGGCGTCGGCGGCCCGGGCATCGCGGTCCCGGGCGGCGGTCCCCGCGACTACCGGCTCGCGGAACCGGGCGACGGTGACGGGGACACGGGAGACGACGAGGGCCACTTCGTCCCGCCGGAGCCGCCCCCGCTCCCCGAGTCCGATGTCACGGCCAGATTCGCCTGGCTCGCCGTGATCGGCGGACCGGTGCTGATGCTGATCGCGGTCCTGCTGAGCTGGGACATGACCTGGTGGCTGACCACAATCTGCATCGGCGGCTTCCTGGGCGGTTTCGCGACGCTGGTGGCGCGGATGGACCCGGACGACGACGAGAGCGACGACCCGGGCCGCGGCGCGGTCGTCTGACGCCTTCGCCTCCCCGGGACGCTCACCCCGCCGGTACGCGCAGGGCGGCCAGCACGGGCAGATGGTCCGTGGCCGCCCTCAGGTCCGCCTCGGTGACGCCGGGCAGCCCCCGCGGCACCCCGCAGCCGAGGACCTCGACGCCCTCGGTGGCGAAGACCGCGTCGATGCGCTGATGCGGACGCTCCGGGGTGGAGGTGTACTCGTCGCCCCACGGGCGGACCGACCGGCAGTCCTGGAGTTTCCCGGCGAGCAGCCGGAAACCGCGGCCGTCGGGCCGTTCATTGAGGTCGCCCGCCACGACCGTGTGCGGGGCGTCCATCGCCGCCACCCGGTCGAGCACCATCCCCGCCTGCGCGTACCGCTCGGCGGCCTGGAGGCTGAGATGGCAGCTCAGCACCGCGAGGCGGGCGCGCCCGACCCGTACCACCGCCGTCGCGAAGCCCCGCCGGTGCAGACCGGGGGTGTGCGGCAGCAGGACGTCCTCGGTGTGTTCGACCGCGACGCGCAGCGAGCACAGGAGCAGCGGGCCCGTCGCGGGGGCGCCGCCGCCGAGCACCACGAGGCCGGTGTGCGCGGCCAGCCAGGCGGCCCGCCTGCGCCAGCGGAAGAAGCGCGGTGCCTCCTGGACGAGGAGCAGATCGGGCGCGCAGGCGGTGATCACCCGTGCCAGCGCCGCGCGGTCGTCGCGCATCGAGCGGATGTTGTAGCTGAGCACCCGGATCACGGCCGAACCGTCCGGCTCGGTACGGGAGTCGGGCAACGGGGGCAGGGGCGGGAGCGTCGCCATGCCGTAGACGATACGGGTGCGCCGCTGCCCGTACGGGCCGACAGCACGCGCGTCCGGCCACCGGTACGGGCACGGGCCCGTCCATGCCCGTACGGCCCCTACGGCACCGCGCCCGCCGTACCCCCTGCGGGGCGCGGCGGGCGCGGATGGCTTCAGTTGCCGGAGCGGCGGGTGCGGGTCAGCCCTGCCGGGCCAGGTCCGCCGCGCCCACCAGCCCTGCCTCGCCGCCCAGTTGGGCCGCCAGGACCTGGGCGTGCGGCCGCCACTCGCCGCCGATCAGCCAGCGCCGGAACGACTTGCGGATCGGGTCGAGGACCAGCTCGCCCTCGTCGGAGACACCGCCGCCGACGATGAACGCGGACGGGTCGAAGAGCGAGGCCAGATCGGCCAGGCCCGCGCCCGCCCACCGGGCCAGCTCTCGGAAGGAGTCGACGGCCACCGGGTCGCCGGCCCGGGCCGCCGCGCTGATGTGCCGGCCCTCGATGCCCTCGGTGGTGCCGTCGCCGAGGCCGAGCAGCAACTCCGCGTTCTCCGGTGTCGCGTTGGCGCGCTGCTTGGCGTACCGGACGAGGGCGCGGCCCGACGCGTACTGCTCCCAGCAGCCCTGGCTGCCGCAGCCGCACAGCAGGCCGTCGGGGACGACCCGGATGTGCCCGAACTCGGCGGCCACACCGAAGCGTCCGCGGCGCAGCTTGTTGCCGATGATGATGCCGCCGCCGAGCCCGGTGCCGAGCGTGATGCAGATGACGTCCTCGTGGCCCTGGCCCGCGCCGAAGCGGTATTCGCCCCAGGCAGCCGCGTTGGCGTCGTTCTCCACGACGACCGGGAGCCCGACCCGCTGCTCGACCTTGTCCTTGAGCGGTTCGTGGCGCCAGTTGATGTTCGGCGCGAAGAGGACGGTGGCGCGCTTGTCGTCGACGTAGCCGGCGGCACCGATGCCGACGGCCTCGATCTGCTGCCCCTCGCCGGCGCCGGAGACAGCCGTGCAGATAGCGTCGACGATGCCTTCGGCGGTCCGCGGAGTGGGCACCTTGTGCGTCTCCAGGATGGTGCCCTCTTCGTCGACCACGCCGGCCGCGATCTTCGTGCCGCCGATGTCGACGCCGATGGTGAGTCCCATGTGTCCCTCAGTTTTCGGTCGAGCCCCGCTAGGGCCAACCGTACCCGAGGGCAGGTGCCCGAACGGTCAGTCCAGATCGATACGGCCGTCGGGACCGGGCTTCTCGTCGCGGGGGTCGCTGGGGTCGTCGGACTTCTTGGTGTCCGGCCGTACGGTGTCCGGCCGGACCGCGTCCGCTTCCCCGGACGGCGGGGCCGACGGGGACGAAGGGGCAGCCGGGGAGGACGGGGCGGACGCGGCCGACTGCCCCTGGGTCCAGCGGGCCTCCTGGCCCTCGACGGCCGAGCGGTACGCGGCGAGCAGTTCGCCGCCCGCGGCGGCGAGGTGGTCGAAGACCCCGGGGTTGCGCTCGATGACCGGCTCGACGGCCTGCCGGGCCTGGTGGATGAACTGCTGCACGGCGCCCTGCGCGACCGTGCCGAGCAGCGGGCTCTGGAGCGCGGAGACCTTGTCGGCGACGGCGTCGACCAGCTTGCGCAGCTCGTCGGCGGCGGATCCCGGCGGGGGGCCGTACAGGGCCCGGCGGCGCGCCTTCTCCGCTTCCAGGTCTTCGGCACATGCCGTGGCCCAGGCGTCCGAGTCGGCGGCGGGGCGCTCGGTGGCGTCGCTCATGGCGTACTCCTGCGTCAGGGACGGAGCCTCCCGCCATGGGCAGCGGAAGGGTTCGTACCTTCGACGGTACCCGAACGGAGGTACGTCCTTCAGTGTCCGCGCGGCCACAGAGCGGGGTCGGGGGCGAATCTCACCCTCAGCTCCCCGTCCGTGAGGGCGGCTCCGGTGACGGTGCAGCGGCGCAGCGCGGACGGCAGGGGAACGATTCTCCGGAACGGGCCGACGGTCAGCAGGAGTTCGTCGTCCTTGCGGACCAGGTTCAGTTCGCTCTTGACCGCGCCGGGCAGCGGGATGTGCCAGACCAGCAGGTCCTCCTCGGCGAGCCGGTCCTCGACCGGCCAGGAGATCGTGGCGGTCTCCGGTCCGGCCGGCGCGACCGCCAGCGTTCCTCCGGTCCCGGCCTCCCCGGCGGCGGTGTGCGCCGCGGCGAGCGACGCGAGGTCGTCGAGTCCGTGCGGATCGCGGCCGAGGTGTCCGACCGGCTGCCGGTCGTCCGGCCATTCGGCCAGGTACTTGCGCTGCTGGGCGGCGAGCGTCGCGAGCCAGGGGTCGGCCGGGTCCTGCGGCAGCAGGCGGTTGGGTACGGAGGTGTCGGCGCGCAGCCCGTGGAGGGCGAGCCCGGTGCGCGCCGTGCGCAGCGCCCGCGCTGCGGCGGGCCCCGGCTCGGCGACCAGCCGTACGGTCGTCGCGGGGTCCTCGATCAGCCGCTGTACGGCGGCGAGTTCGGAGTCCCAGCGGGTGGCGGTCTCGTACAGCCACTGCGCGGGCATGGGTATCCCGGCGAGCTGGGCCATCATCGGGCGCAGCGCGCGGGCGGCCTGGCGTTCCTGGGGCAGCAGCCGGCGCAGGTAGCGGCGGAGCTGTTCGGGCAGGGCGAGCAGGGCGAGGGCCTCACGCAGCGGCGGCAGGTCGACGACGAGGGTGTCCCAGTCACCGGCGGCGGCCCGGCGCAGGGCCTGGAGCAGGGCGGACTGGCCGCTGCCCGGCAGCGGGGTGAGTTCCTCGCCGGCGAGCGGGCGGGCGCCGAGCAGGTCGAGTCCGGCGGCGAGACGCTCCTGGAGGGCGAGGGTCTCCGTACGGAAGTGTTCGGCGGCGTCGACGCGGGCGGCCCACAGTCCGTCGGGTCCCACCGGGGCGGGGTCCGGGCCCAGGGTGCCCGGGTCGGTGCCGAGCAGGTCGTCGAGGGGGTCGGCGGAGAGCAGCAGGACCCGGCCGCCGTGGCGGGCGGTGGCGAGCGCGGTGGCGGCGGCGATGGTGGTACGGCCCGCGCCGCCGGGACCGGTGACGAGGACCGTACGCATCGGGGGTCAGGCCGCCGAGCCGGCTTCGACGCGCTTCTTGAGGCCGTCGAGGGCGCGGTCGATGATGACCTTCTCCGCCTTGCGCTTGATCATGCCGAGCATGGGGATCTTGACGTCGACGGTCAGCCGGTAGGTGACCTCGGTGTGGCCGCCGGCGACGGGCCGGAGCAGGTAGGAGCCGTCGAGGGCGCGCAGCATCTGGGACTTGACGAGGGTCCAGCTGACCTCGTTGTCGCCGGTCCAGGTGTAGGCGAGGGTGTGGTCGTCCTTGATGGCGCCGGCGTCCAGCACCAGCCTGACCTGCTCGGCGCGGCCCCGGTCGTCGGTGGTCAGCACCTCGGCCTGCTTCACCTCGCCGGTCCAGTCGGGGTAGCGGGCGAAGTCGGCGATCACGCCCATGACGTCGGCCGGTGCCGCCTCGATCGTGATGCTCGAACTGGTGTGTTCCGCCATCGCCGTGTTCCTCCGGTGCCGGTGCTGTTCCGGCTTCTGGGTCTGTGGTGTGCAGGCTATCGCGAGTGCGACGGTCACCATTCCATGGTCCACGGCCGCCCGGCCGACGCGAAGTGCCCCACGTTCACGCACTCGGTGGCCCCTACGCGCATCCGGCGGGCGAGCGGCTGGTGGACGTGGCCGAAGAGGGCGTACCGGGGCCGGGTCCGGTGGATGGCGTCCAGCAGGGCGCGACTGCCGCGCTCGAAGCGGCGGGCGACGGTGTCGTACGTCAGCTCGGGCACCTCGGGCGGGATGTGCGAGCAGAGCACGTCGACCTCGCCGAGCGCCTCGACCTTGGCGGCGTACTCCTCGTCGGAGATCTCGTACGGCGTGCGCATGGGGGTGCGCAGTCCGCCGCCGACGAAGCCGAAGACCCGGCCGCCCAGTTCGACGCGTTCGCCGTCGAGCACGGTGACGCCGGGGCGCGCGTACTCGGGCCAGAGGGACGGGATGTCGACGTTGCCGTAGGTGGCGTACGTCGGATTGGGCAGGACGGCGAACAGCTCGGCGTACTGACGCCGCACGGCCTGCTGGATCGCGGTCTCCTGGTCGAGTTCGAGCGCAGCCCACAGCGCGCGGCCGAACTCCCTGGCCTCGTCGAAGCGGCGGGCGGTGCGCAGCTCCACGATCCGGTCGGCGTTGGCGACGCCGAAGAGGTCGGGGAAGATCCCGCGCGAGTGATCCGCGTAGTCCAGGAAAAGCACCAGGTCACCGAGGACGAGGAGCGCGTCGGCGCCGTCCCCGGCCCGCGCGAGGTCCTTGGCGTTCCCGTGTACGTCGCTGACCACGTTGACCCGCATACCCACCATGGACGATCAGCCTAGAGGAGTGCGTCCGGAACGCCGCCCACGGTAGTGGGGGCCGCCTCCGGACGGCGCCCTACCTGCGGTTACTTTCGCGGTACGAGAGGGGTGGACTAATGTGCGCGAAGTACCGTCAAAGACGATGTGACGCACGGAACATCTGGCCGGGCCCCTCTACCGGTGTGAAGTACCGGTGGGTAACGTCCGGGCAGTCCAGTCGTGCTCGCTCCGTCGAGCACCTGCCCGATCTTGGACCGCGGCCGGCACGCACGACGCCGTGGCGCCGACGCCCGATGAGGAGCAGCAGTCTTGCGCGAGTTCGGCCTTCCGGCCCTGTACGAGGTCCCCTCGGACGGCAATCTGACGGATCTCATCCGCCGCAATGCCGCTCAGTATCCCGATGTCGCGGTGATGGGCCGCAAGGTGGCGGGCACCTGGACCGATGTCACCGCCACCCAGTTCCTCGCGGAGGTGCGGACGGTCGCGAAGGGGCTGATCGCGGCGGGCGTCCGGCCGGGTGACCGGGTCGCCCTGATGTCGCGCACCCGCTACGAGTGGGTGCAGTTCGACTTCGCGATCTGGACCGCGGGCGCGGTCACCGTCCCGGTGTACGAGACCAGTTCGGCCGAGCAGGTGCAGTGGATCCTCGGTGACTCGGGCGCGGTCGCGGCGATCGTGGAGAGCGGCGAGCACGTGGCGACGGTCGAGTCCGTACGGGGCCGGCTGCCCGGTCTGCGCGACGTCTGGCAGCTCGACGCGGAGGCGCCCGGCGAAGGCGCGGTGGCGCGGCTGACGGCCGCGGGCGCGGAGATCACGGACGCGACGGTCGACGAACGGGCCGCGAGCGCGAAGGCCGACGACCCCGCGACGATCGTCTACACCTCGGGCACCACCGGACGCCCCAAGGGGTGTCTGCTGACGCACCGCGCCTTCTTCGCGGAGGCCGGCAACGCGGTGGAACGCCTCAAACCCCTCTTCCGCACCAGCGAGTGCTCCATCCTTCTCTTCCTCCCCGCCGCCCATGTCTTCGGGCGGCTGATCGAGGTGGCGGCCGTGATGGCGCCGGTCAAGCTCGGCTGCGTACCGGACATCAAGAACCTCACCGACGAACTGGCCTCGTTCCAGCCGACGCTGATCCTCGGGGTCCCGCGCGTCTTCGAGAAGGTCTACAACGGGGCGCGCGCCAAGGCGCAGGCGGACGGCAAGGGCCGGATCTTCGACCGGGCGGCGCACACGGCGATCGCGTACAGCCGCGCCCTCTCCACCCCGCGGGGCCCGTCCCTGGGGCTCCGGATCCGCCACACGGTCTTCGACCGGCTCGTCTACCGCAAGCTGCGCGCGGTGCTCGGCGGGCGCGCCGAGCACGCCATCTCCGGCGGCGCCGCGCTGGGCGAGCGGCTGGGCCACTTCTACCGCGGCATCGGCTTCACGGTGCTGGAGGGGTACGGCCTGACGGAGTCCTGCGCGGCGACGTCGTTCAACCCCTGGGACCGGCAGAAGATCGGCACGGTCGGCCAGCCGATGCCGGGCACGGTCATCCGGATCGCGGACGACGGCGAGGTGCTGCTCCACGGCGACCACCTGTTCACGGGGTACTGGAACAACCCGGAGGCGACGGCGGAGGCGCTGGCAGACGGCTGGTTCCACACCGGCGACATCGGCACGCTCGACGAGGACGGCTACCTCACGATCACGGGCCGGAAGAAGGAGATCCTGGTCACGGCGGGCGGCAAGAACGTCGCACCCGCGGTGATCGAGGACCGCATCAGGGCGCACGCGCTGGTGGCGGAGTGCATGGTCGTCGGCGACGGCCGCCCGTTCGTGGGCGCGCTGATCACCCTGGACGAGGAGTTCCTCGGCCGCTGGGCGAAGGAGCACGGCAAACCGGCCGCCTCGACCGCGGCGACGCTCCGCCTCGACCCGGAGCTGCTGGCGGAGGTGCAGCGCGCGGTGGACGAGGGCAACGCGGCGGTCTCGAAGGCGGAATCGGTCCGTAAGTTCCGCGTGCTGACCTCGCAGTTCACGGAGGACGCGGGACACATCACGCCATCGCTGAAGCTGAAGCGGAACGTGGTGGCGAAGGACTTCGCGGACGAGATCGAGGCGATCTACCAGGGCTGACGGGGGGCGCTCCCCTCATGCGGGGGCGCTCCCCTCGTACGGGGCCCCTCGTACGGGGAACGCCCGTGCCCGGCGGCCTCAGAGCAGTCGGCGCAGGCGTTCCGCGAGGAGGTCCCAGCGCCAGCGTTCCTCCACCCAGGCCCGGCCCCGCTCGCCCATCCGGCGGCGCAGTTCCGGGTCCTGGAGCAGGGCGACGATACGGTCGGCGGACTCCCGGGCGGCCAGCTCCGGCGGGCCGCCGTGGACCACCCAGCCCGTCTCGCCGTCCAGCACCGCGTCGGGCGCGCCGCCCGAGTCGCCCGCGACCACCGGGAGGCCCGTCGCCGACGCCTCCAGGTAGACGATGCCCAGGCCCTCCACGTCGAGTCCGCCGCGCCGGGTGCGGCAGGGCATCGCGAAGACGTCGCCCGCGCCGAAGTGGGCCGGCAGCTCCGCCCAGGGGACGGCGCCGGTGAAGCGTACGGAGGCGGCGACCCCCGTGGTCCCGGCCAGCTTCCGCAGCTCGGCCTCGTAGGGGCCGCCGCCCACGATCAGCAGGACCGCGTCCGGCACCCGCGCCAGGATCGCGGGCATGGCGAGGATCAGGGTGTCCTGGCCCTTGCGCGGCACCAGCCGGGAGACACAGACGACGACGGGCCGGTCCGTGAGCCCGAGCGCGGCGCGCACCGCCGCGCCGCCCGAGTCCGGGTGGAAGGTCTTCTCGTCGACACCCGGCGGGAGTTGCCGCATCCGCGCGGCGGCCCCGGGGGTGAGCGCGGGCGCGATCCGCGACCGGGTGTAGTCGCCCAGGTAGGTGATCGTGTCGGTGGACTCCCCGATGCGGCGCAGCAGTTGGCGGGAGGCCGGTAGCTGTGCCCAGCCCGCCTCGTGGCCGTGCGTGGTGGCGACGAGGCGCCGCGCGCCCGCCCGGCGCAGCGCGGGCGCCATCAGGCCGAGCGGGGCCGCCGCGCCGAACCAGACCGACGTACAGCCGTGCTCGCGCAGCAGCCCGACGGCCCTGCGGGTGACGCGCGGGGTCGGCAGCAGCATCGTCGTACGGTCGCGTACGACGAGGAACGGCTGCTCCGCGTCGAAGGCGTCGGTGGCCTCGACGCCCTCGCGCCCCCGCTTCCAGGTGGACGCGTAGACGACGAGCTGTTCGGGGTCCAGGCGCAGCGCCATGTTGTGCAGGAACGCCTGGATGCCGCCCGGCCTGGGCGGAAAGTCATTGGTCACGATCAATGTCTTGTGCATCGCCGCCGACAGTACCGGGCCGCACCGCGGCCCCGCCTCACGGGCCGGAGCCGGCCGGGACGGGCATCATGGCGGGGGCCGGCCTCCGCAATCCGGACGAACCGGACGGATGGCCGACTCCTGCAAGGGGCTGGAAGGGCTGGAAGGGCGGTCATGACGGGCACGCACCACACACGGGCCGCGGTCGCGGTGTGGACCCTCACCAGGGCGGTGCTGCTGCTCTGTGTGTTCAAGGTCCTCACCGTGCCGGGGCCCGACGTCACCAGCGACGTCTCGGTGATCTACCGGGGCTGGTACGAGGTGCTGGGATCCGGCACCTACCCGCTGTCGGACGTGACCTGGCAGTATCCGCCCGGGGCGGCGCTGGCGGTCCTCTCCCCCGCCGTACTGCCGTTCCTCGGCTACGCGTCGGCCTTCTTCGTGCTGGCGTGTCTCTGCGACGCGGCCGTTCTCGGGCTGCTGCTGCGCGCGGCCACGGGCCCCGGCCGGTCGGTGCGCGGCGCGTGGGTGTGGGTGGCGGGCGTGCCGCTGCTGGGGCCGACCGCGTACGCGCGGTACGACGTGATGGTGACGGCGGTGGCGGTGGCGGCGCTGCTCGCCGGAGCGGGGCGGCCGAGGCTGATGGGGGCGCTCGCGGCGTGCGGCGCGCTGCTGAAGGTGTGGCCGGCGCTGCTGCTGGTGGGGACCCCGCCGGGCCGGGCGACCCGCCGGGCCTGGACGAGTGCGGCGGTGACGGCGGCGCTGCTGACCGCGGCCGCGTGCGCGGCGCTCCCCGGCGCGCTGGCGTTCCTGACCTTCCAGCGGGAGCGGGGCACGGAGGTGGAGTCGCTGGGCGCGCTGGTGTTCCAGGTGTGGCGGCACGTCGGCTGGGAGGGCGGCGTACAGCTCAGTTACGGCTCGGTGGAGTTCGTCGGGCCGTACGTGCCGCTGGTCAGCTCCGTGGCGCTGGCGCTCTCCGTGCTCGCCCTCGGCTGGCTGCTGGTGTGGCGGCTGCGGGCCCGTGCGCCGTATCCGGCCGGTACGGCCTTCGACGCGGCGTTCACGGCGGTGCTGCTGTTCACCACCACGAGCCGGGTGATCAGTCCGCAGTACCTGCTCTGGCTGGTCGGGCTCGCCGCCGTCTGTCTGACGCTCCGGGCGAGCCGGATGACCGCGCCCGCAGTGCTGGTGGTGGCCGCCACGGGGGTGACGCTGCTCGAATTCCCGCTGGGGTTCGGCCATGTCGTGGCCGGGGACGCGATCGGCGTGGCGCTGCTGTTCGTACGGAACGGCCTGCTCGTCGCGGCGACGTTGACCGCCTGCCGCCGGCTGTGGCGGGAGACGGTCTCCGGGCCCCGGCGCGCCGCGGCGGCGCGAGGGGTCAGCGCAGACTCCGCCGCACATGATCGCGCCACCGCTCCGTGAGCCTCTCCGGCGTGGTGGACAGGACGTCGCGCGCGGCCTTCCGGACGGCGCCCGCGCGGCCCGGGTGGGCGCCGACGGCGCGGTAGAAGGCGGTCAGCTTCTCCTCGCCCCACTCCGCGGCGATCAGCTCGCACGCCAGCCGGCCGCCCTCGTACGCGCGGGCCAGCGGGGCCGGGTCCGCGCCGAACGCGAAGTCCGCGTCGGCGGGGAGCGCGCCGGGCGCCTCGCCGCGGCGTACGGCCCGCCGGAGTTCGGGGGCGATCTGCCCGGCGGTCAGCTCCGTGCCCCGGTACGCGACCCAGTCCGCGAAGCCCTCGGAGAGCCAGGACGGGGTGGCGGCCGAGGTGGCGGTCCTGGTCGCGACGTGGGTGGTCTCGTGGGTCAGCACGATCTCCCTGCCGTGGGCCGAGAGCTGCCCGTACGCCTCCGGGTTGACGACGATCCGGTCGGCGGGCGCGGCGCCCCGGCGGCCGGTCTCGCCGGTGGTGACGGCGGCGATGCCCCGGTAACCGGCGGCGGGCGCCCCCAGGAGCCCTCCCACGGCCGTCAGGTCCTCGGCCACCAGCACCAGCACCCGGCGCGCCCAGCGGCCCGGCCAGGCGGCCCCGACGGCCGGTACGGCGCGGTCGGCGGCGGCCGCGACGTCCCGCAGCCGCGCCTCGTCGGGCCCGGTGCCGAGGACCAGGCCGTGGGCGCCGCGTACGGCCCGTACCGCGCCCTGCTCCCAGAGCTGGGCGCCCGCCCCGTCGCCCGGCCGGTCGGCGCGCACGTACCAGCGGCCGGCGCGCTCGGTCAGCTCCAGCGCGCGGGGCGTGACGACGGGCGCCGCGTCGTGGCCGGTGAGCCCGTAGCGCAGCTCGGCGCGGACGGCCGCCCGGCCGCCGGAGCGCCGTACCCCGGTGAGGTGGTACGCCCAGGAGTCGAGGGGCACTTCGGCGAGGTTCCCGAACTCGGCGCGCGCCGCGGCCCGCGCGGCGGGGTCGAAGGCGGCCAGGTGGCCGGCCGCGTCACGGTCCAGGAGGGCGGCGGCCCGGCGCTCCAGGGTCCGGCGGATCCCGTCGGCCGCCGGGGCGTCGGACGCGTCGCGGGCGCCGGACGCGCCGGCTCCGGCGGGGGTGCGCGCCGGAGCCGTACAGCCGGGGGCGAGGAGCAGCCCGGCCAGCAGCGGCAGGACGGCGCGCCGCCCGACCCCGCCGCCGGGCGCGCCGTCGTCGTCACGTCCCGGGCCTGCCACGCCGCCGATCGTACGGGCCCGGCGCCCGCGCCCCCGCGGGACGTCAGACCCGGGTGACCGAGGAGACCGGCAGCATGCCGACCGGGTCGTAGCGCACGGAGGCGCCGGGGTACGGGGCGTGGATCACCTGGCCGTTGCCCACGTACATGCCGATGTGGCTGGCGTCGTCGCGGTACGCCACCAGGTCGCCGGGGCGCGCCTGGGAGAGCGGCACCCGCGCCCCCACGGACCGCTGGGCCTGGGAGGTGCGCGGCAGTCCGACCCCGGCCTGGGCGTACGCCCACTGTGTGAGCCCCGAACAGTCGAAGCCCGAGGGCCCGTTGGCGCCCCACATGTAGGGCCGGCCGACGGCGCGCTGGGCGGCCTGGACCGCAGCTGCGGCCCGTGCGGAGGGGGGCGCGCCGGGGCCGGAGAGCGCGCCGGGCAGCTCACCGCGGTCGGAGCGGGAGGCCCGGTCGTAGGAGGCGCGGTCGGCCTCGGTCAGCGTGTTGAGCAGCCGGCGCGCCTCGGCGAGGCGGCCCTCGACCGTGCGCTTGTGGCGGGCGACGGCGGCCCGGCTGCGCTCCAGGTCGGCGAGGTCACGGGCGGCCTCGCTGCGCACCTGCCCGAGGCTCCGCTGCGCCAGCCCCAGTTCCTTCAGCGCGCCGGACTGGCGGGCGCCGACCCGGTCGAGGACGGCGGCCTTCTCCAGATAGCCGTCCGGGTCGGAGGAGAGCAGCAGGGCCAGGGCGGGGTCGACGCCGCCCGAGCGGTACTGGGCGCCGGCGAGCGAACCGAGCGCGCCGCGCATCGTGTTGACGCGCTCCTGGCCGCGCGCCGCCCTGTCCTGCGCCGAGTCGAGCAGCGTCCGTAGCTCGGTGACGCGTTCGCCCGCCTTGTTGTACGACTCGGTGGCCCGCTCGGCCTGCTCGAAGAGCCGGTCGACCTGGGCCCGGGTCGCCTCGGGCGTCGCCTTCGGGTCGGCACCCGCCGGGGCGGCGCCGAGCGCCACCGCCGTCGTGGCCGCCGCGAGGGACACGGCGGCGACGGCGCTGCCGCGGGTGCCGGAACGCAGAGCAGACTGGCCGGACTGTGAGGGACGGCGATGGGACACCACGGGAAGCCGAACTCCCTTCCGCTGTACGCGCTGGCGCAGCCCTGCCGCCCGGTGGGCGGACCGCTGGCCGGTGCTGCGCGGAGCAGACAGTAGCCGGGCGATCACGGAGCGGCCAACGACCGCCCCGTGCACACAAAGTGACGCCCCGCCGTAGACCTCAAGGTCATCGGCGGGGCGCGGGTGTCAGCGTATGCGGTGGGAATTCGCCCGAATGGGCGGGTGTCGAGCCGGAGATGACCGGTCGGGCACGCAGCCGGTCGGGCCCTCAGGCGGCCGGACTCCCGGCGGTCGGACCCTCAGGCGGTCGGACCCTCAGGCCGCCGGACTCCGCCCGCCCGGCGGTCAGCCGATGCGGACACCGAACTGGAACGGCATGTTCCCGATGGCCTCGTAGCGGACGCTGGCGCCCGGCTTGGGAGCGTGCAGCACCTGGCCGTTGCCCGCGTAGAAGCCGACGTGGTGCCAGTCACCGTAGAAGATGACCAGGTCGCCCTTCTGGAGCTGGCCCTGCGAGAGCCGCGCACCGGCGGTGGCCTGGGCCTCGGAGGTCCGGGGTATGGAGACGCCGGCCTGCGCGTACGCCCAGGAGGTGAGCCCGGAGCAGTCGAACGAGCCGGGCCCGGAGGCGCCGTAGACGTACGGCGTGCCGATCTTGCCCTGCGCGGCGGCGAACGCGGCGGCCGCGCGCGACGAGGAGGCGGGGGCGTCCCCGAGGTCGGTGCGGGCGGACGAACCGCCGCCGCTGCCGCTGCCCCGGCTGGCGCGCTCCTCGTCGGCCTTGACCAGCTCGGCGCGCTCCTTCTCGGTGAGCGTGTTGAGCAGCTTCTGCGCGGCGCTGAGCTTGGTCTGGACTTCCTTCTTCTTCGCGGTGAGCACCTTGCGGGTCTCCGCGAGGTCCTTGACCTTGCCCTGGGCCTCCTTGCGCTGCTGTGCGAGGGTCCGCTGCTTGTCCTGGATCTGCCGGAGCGACTCGGCCTGCTTGGAGCTGATCTGGTCGAGCGTGCCGGCCTTCTCCAGGTAGCTGTCCGGGTCCGAGGAGAGGAAGAGCTGGAGCGCGGGGTCGATGCCGCCGGTGCGGTACTGGCTGCTGGCCATCAGACCGAGGCCGTCGCGCATCTGGTTGAGCTCGTCCTGGCCGCGGGCGACCTTGTCCTGGATGGCGCCGACCTGCTTCTCCAGCTTCTTCTGCGCCTCATCGGCGCCGCTGGCCTTCTCGGTGGCCCGCTCCGCGTCCTCGTAGAGCTTGTCGACCTTCTCCTTGACGTCCGCCTTGCTCGGCGTCGGCGCGGCGTTGGCGGCCTGGGCGCTCAGGGCGACAGCGGCGGCGGCGGTCGCGGTGAGGACGGTCACCCGGGTACGGCTCGGGGGCTTGGGACGACGGTGGGACGCCACGGAGGCGAGCTCCTTCTTCCTCAGCCGCCTGCCGGTCCTCGGGTGGGGGACGTCAGTCCCGGCTCCGCGCGTACGGTTCCCCCGACGAACTGGGCCGAACTGCGCGAAAACGGCGGTTCCTTCACTGCCACCCCGGATGGGTGATCAACCGCGCGAAGGTTCGAGGCATGACCCTAGTGACCTCCTCGTGATCAGTTCAAATCCTTGTAAGGAAAAACTCCGTCACGAAGCACATTATTTACAGAGGCCAACAGACAGCAGATCGGCAATACACATGCAGTAGCAGACATTTGACATCATGCCCGCGCAAGCACCGACCAATTCGGTCATTCACCACGAGAGTTGACCATAGGCCACCCGACCAACCGATCAGCCACTCGCGCTCGCCCCGACCGGTCGCCCGTCAGACGCGGGAGAGCCGCTTCAGCAGCAGGGCGGAGGCGACGGGCCGGGCACCGGCGCGAGCCACCCCGTCCGCGACCTCGCGGTCGGTGGAGACCACCACCACGGGGCGGCCCGGCGGTTCCGCCCTGACGAGCTGGCGGATCAGCTCGTCCGCGGTCACCCCCGGCTTGGAGAAGAGCACCCGCACCCCGCGCGGCGGCGCGAGCAGCACCGGCGCGGCCAGCTCCGCGCCGTCGAAGACGCAGGTCACCTCGGCGCCCGTCTGCGCCGCGAGCATGGCGAGCCCGCCCAGCAGCCGCAGCCGCTGCTTCTCCAGCGGCATCGTGGGATAACCGGTCTTGGTCACGTTGTAGCCATCCACGACCAGATGCGCCTGCGGCAGCGCGAGCAACTGATCGAGCAGCGCCGGATCCATGTCCGAGAGCGCGCGGGCCGCCACGTCCTTGGGCGACATCCGGCCGGGCTCCACCGCGTCGACCGTGTCGGCGGGCCGGCTGGCGGCGGGCGGCAGTGCCAGCTCACGGCGCAGCCCCTGCGCCGACTCCAGCACCGTGTCCAGCAGCAGCCGCAGCCGCATGTCCTCGACCGAGCGGCCCTCGCGCGCGGCCCGGCGGCTCGACTCGACGGTGGACTCCGCCTCCGCGAGCCGCGCCCTGATCCGGCGCGTCTCGCTCTCCGCCGCCGACACCTGGGCCGCGCTCTCCGTCCTGAAGGCCTCGGACTCGGCGTGCGCGCGGCGCAGGGCGGCGTCGCCGCGCTTCACATCGCTGAGCGCGCTGCGCAGCTTACGGTGGAGCGCCTCGGTCTCCTTGCGCGCGGCGTCCAGCTCCGTGCGCAGCCGCTCCGTCTCGCTCTTCGTCTGCGACCTGGCGGCGGACAGCTCCGCGCGCAGCCGCTCCAGCTCACGCCGGGTCTCCTCACCGGCACGCTCGGCGTCGGCGCGCTGCGCCTCCTCACCGGCGGCGGCGACCAGTTTCACCCATCCGGGCGGTCTGAGCACATACGCGGCGGCCGCCACGTCGACGGGGTCGGCGGCGGCGGGGGGCGACCCGGACTCCAGGGCGGCGGCCAGCTCCGGCTGAGCCTGGCCGATCCGCTCACCGATGCGCTGCCGGAACAGGGGGTCGCTCTCCAGCGCGGCGGCCATCGCGTTGCCCGCGAACTTCGCACGCCTGTTCGGAGTGAAGCGCGCGTACTGCCGCAGCTGGGCAGGCAGCTCGGTGACGGTCAGCCCGCCGAAGGCGTCCGAGACGAGCGCGACGACCCTGCGTCGTACGCCGTCGGGGAGCGGGCGGTCGAGCGCCTCCGCGGCGTCACCGCCGGCCGCACCGGCCGGCTCAGCACCGCTCGCGGGCTGCTCCACGATCCGTCACCCCATCCACCCCTTACGGGCGGCTCCCTCAGGAACCGGCACCCGGCCTGTCCACCAGTTCGATCTGATCCACGGCGTTGCACCAGCGGCAGCGCACCGACTCGATGGTCTCACTGACCACCTCACGCTCCTCGACCGTCGGCTCCCCGGCCAGGTCCAGATGGACGTACTCGACGACCTTGGACGAGCGGGTCACATCGAACCTGGTCAGATTGCCGCACAAGGTACAGCGCCACCGGGTGGAGGCCGTGGGCTGCGGAACCGTCGGAAGTGCTGCCATCGTGGCGTCCCCTTGCTCTTCATTTCCATCGTCCCTAAGCGGTGCCCCGCGATGCGGCGTCGAACCGCGGACGGCACCCGGCAACCCTACGGCCTCACGGCTCTCCCCCGGCGCCGCGGGCTTCGAAGCGGGCTCTCTCCTCGCCTGGGTGCGGTACGGGCGTACCGATAGAGTGAGGGGTCCAGTCGGCGGCCACCGAGGGAGAACGCCAACCGTGATCACCGCGATCGTGCTCATCAAGACCAGCGTGGACCGTATCCCCGAGATCGCCGAGGCGATCTCGGCTCTGGACAGCGTCAGCGAGGTCTTCTCGGTGACCGGGCAGTACGACCTGATCGCCATGGTCCGGGTCGCCAAACACGACGACCTGGCGGATGTGATCCCCGGCCGGATCAGCAAGATCGCCGGCGTCGAGGCCACGGACACGCATGTCGCCTTCCGTACGTACTCCCAGCACGACCTGGAGGCGGCCTTCGCGATCGGACTCGACGCGTAGACCGCCTCGGACAGGCAGGGCAGACACGGCAGGCAGGGCGGTCCCCGGCGGGAGCGGCCCGCCGGGGACCTCCGGGTGACGTACGGGGCTACGCGGCGGCGCCGTCCCGGTCCGGCACGCAACGGCCTTCCTCCGTACGGTAGTTCCACCGCGCGCCGTCGCTCACCAGCTCCCGCACCGCGCGTACGAAGCGCTCCACGTGCTCGTCCGGCGTCCCCGCGCCGAAGCTGACCCGGATCGCGTTGAGCGAGCGCTCGCCCGGCTCGGCCTCCGGGGCGCCGCACTCCCCCGGGTCCTGCGGGTCGCTGCCCAGCAGCGTCCTGACCAGCGGGTGCGCGCAGAACAGACCGTCCCGTACGCCGATGCCGTACTCGGCGGAGAGCGCGGCGGCGAAGTGCGAGCTGTTCCACCCCTCCACCACGAACGACAGGACGCCGACCCGCGGCGCGTCGTCGCCGAAGAGCGAGAGCACCTGGACCTCGGGCACCGCCGCCAGTCCCGCGCGCACCTCGGCGACCAGCCGCTGCTCCCGGGCGGCCAGCGCGTCGAACCCCGCCTCGGTGAGCGCCTGACAGGCGGAGGCGATCGCGTAGACGCCGATGACATTGGGCGAGCCGGCCTCGTGACGGGCGGCCGTGGCGTGCCAGTCGACGTCCACCCCGCCGTCGGCACGGCGCGCCACCTTGCGGCTGGCGCCGCCGCCCGCGAGATACGGCTCGGCATCCTGGAGCCAGTCGGCGCGGCCCGCGAGGACCCCGGAGCCGAACGGCGCGTACAGCTTGTGGCCGGAGAAGGCGATCCAGTCGACGCCGAGTTCCGCGATGTCCACGGCGTGGTGCGGGACGAGCTGCGCGGCGTCGAGGACGATCCGGGCGCCGTGGGCGTGCGCGGCGGCGGTCAGCTCCCGTACGGGCCACAGCTCACCGGTCACGTTGGACGCGCCCGTCACACAGACCAGCGCCGGGGCGTCCGGGTCACGCTCGGCCAGCGCCCGCTCCAGGGTGGCGACGGCCTCGGCCGGGGTGCGCGGGGCGTTGAGGTAGGTGACCCGGGCGTCGCGCCAGGGCAGCAGGGAGGCGTGGTGCTCGGTCTCGAAGACGAAGACCTGGCAGCCGGCCGGCAGCGCGGCCGCCAGCAGGTTGAGGGAGTCGGTGGTCGAGCGGGTGAAGACGACCTGGTCGTCGGCGCGGCAGCCGAGGAACTCCGCGACGGTGCGGCGGCTGTTCTCGAAGAGGTCGGTGGAGAGCTGCGAGAGGTAGCCGGCGCCGCGGTGGACGCTTCCGTAGTACGGGGCGTAGGCGGCGACGTCGTCCCACACCCGCTGGAGGGCCGGGGCGCTGGCGGCGTAGTCGAGGGCCGCGTACGTGACCTCGCCGCCGGTGACGAGCGGGACGGTCACATCGCGGCCGAGCACCGGGAGCGGTGCTCCACAGGCGGGGTCCTCGGACCCGGCGGAGACGGTGGTGGCGGTGGTGGTGGAGGCAGCGGAGGAGGAGGTGTTGGGGCGTGCGGACATGGCGTTGTCTCCCGGCGAGAAGAGTCGGAACAGCTTCAAGGACCCACACGGCGCCGTCACAGCATGACGGCATGACAGAGGTGGCGCCAGATGCGGATGTTGCCTCGACGCACGGAGGAGACCGTACGGAGGCGTGTTGAAGAAGGGGCGTATGAGCCCTAACGCATTCGCTTGCTCACGAGACTGCTCCCTTGAGGACCAGGACCCCAAAGGTGAGAAGGGGTCCGCGCTTGCCGCGGACCTCGCTGCCCACGGCCTGGTCTTCACCCGGGGCACCCCGCCACGGACGGAGGGTTGCCGGACAGCGAGCCGGGGCCTTAATCGCTGTCACTCATGACCTTGGCCGAAAGTATCGCACGGCGGCACGGACCCCCCAAGCGCTGTCCGCGATACGGGACGGGCCCGCTCGGGGTCAGGAAGGGGGCCGGGACGCGCGCTCCGCGTCCCGGCCCCTCCCCGGCGTCCGGTCAGGCGTTGCTGGCCGCCACCCAGCGGGCCAGCGCGTCCCGCGCCGCGCCCGAGTCGATCGCCTCCGCGGCCCGCGCGATCCCCGCCGCGAGCTGGCTCTCCAGCGGCTCGCCCGTCAGGTCCAGCGCCACCAGCGCCGCCGCCGAGTTGAGCAGCACCGCGTCCCGTACGGGACCGGTCTCGCCCGCCAGCAGCCGGCGCGCGACATCGGCGTTGTACGAGGCGTCCGCGCCGCGCAGCGCCTCCACCGGGACCAGGTCCAGGCCGACGTCACGCGGGTCGAAGGGCTGCTCGGTCACGTCGCCGTCCCGTACGGTCCACACCCGGGAGGTCGCGGTGGTGGTCAGCTCGTCGAGCCCGTCGTCGCCGCGGAAGACCAGCGACGAGTTGCCCCGCTCGGCGAGGACCCCCGCGACGATGGGCGCCATCCGGACATCCGCCACGCCCACCGCCTGGGCTCTGACCCGGGCCGGGTTGGTGAGCGGGCCGAGGATGTTGAAGGTGGTCTGCGCGCCCAGCTCCTTGCGCGCCTTGGCCGCGTACCGCAGCGCCGGGTGGAACTTGACCGCGAAGCAGAACGTGATGCCCGCTTCCTCCGCGACCTCGGCGACCCGCTCCGGCGTCAGCTCCAGATTGACGCCGAGCTTCTCCAGTACGTCCGAGGCACCGCTCGCGGAGGACGAGGCGCGGTTGCCGTGCTTGACGACCTTGGCGCCCGTGCCCGCCACGACGATCGCGGACATGGTGGAGATGTTGACGGTCTTGGCAAGATCGCCGCCGGTGCCGACGATGTCGACCGTACGGCCGGGCACCTCGATGGTGTGGGCGTGCGTGTACATGGCGCGGACCAGCCCCGAGACCTCCTCTACGGTCTCGCCCTTCGCCCGCAGCGCGACCGCGAAGCCGGCGATCTGCGCGTCGGTGGCCTCGCCGCCCATGATGCGGTCCATGGCCCACGCCGTGTCGTCGGTGGTCAGGTTCTCGCCGCGCAGCAGAGGGTTCAGTACGCCCGGCCAGGTGCGGGCCGCCACGGTGTCGCCTCCGACAGGGGTAACAGCGCTCATGCTCGCTCCTGGGTGTCTGGGACGGCTGCGTGGGCCTCGTACGGTGTGACGGCGTACGGCCCGGCCGCAAGCCTATCGGCGTACCCGGGCCCCGGTGGAAGAGTGCCCGTACTGCGGACGCGAGAACGCGTACGACGCCGCGGGTGGCACGCCGAGGGCCCCGGCCGGCTCCCTGGGGAGACCGGGCCGGGGCCCTCGGTGGTGGCGACCTGTGTCAGGCCGGGCGATCAGTGGTGGCCGTGGCCGCTGGTGATCTCCTTGTACTCCTCCGCGGTGGGCTTGGGGAGCTGGTTGTTCTCGCCGTAGTAGCCCTTGCTCAGCTTGACCCTGAGCTTCTCGACGGGCGACACCCTGCGGCGTACCCCGTTCTCGTCGGTCTCGGGGCCCAGCTCGGCGGGCTTGTACTGCTCGTGCGCGGTCAGCTTGTGCAGGTCACCCTGGTTCAGCGGGGCGTGGACCTCGATGAACTCACCGTGCGGCAGCCGCTTGATGACACCGGACTCGCGGCCGTGCAGCACCTTCTCGGCGTCGCGCCGCTGGAGACCGATGCAGATCCGCTTTGTGGCGATGAAGGCGATGACCGGTCCGACGAAGAAGGCGATCCGGACGAACCAGGTGATCGCGTTGATCGACAGATGGAAGTGCGTCGCCCACAGGTCGTTCCCGCCACCGACCAGCAGGATGAAGTACCAGGTCAGCCAGGCCACACCGAACGCGGTACGCGTCGGCGCGTTGCGCGGGCGGTCCAGGATGTGGTGCTCCCGCTTGTCCCCGGTGACCCAGGACTCGACGAACGGGTAGACCGCGATCGTGACCAGCACCAGCGGGAAGATGATCAGCGGGATGAAGACACCCAGGACGAGCGTGTGTCCCCACGCGTTGATCTCCCAGCCCGGCATCACACGGATGAGGCCTTCGGAGAAGCCCATGTACCAGTCGGGCTGCGCGCCGGTGGAGACCTGGTCGGGCCGGTACGGGCCGATCGCCCAGATCGGGTTGATCGTGGCGATGGCAGAGACGATCGCGATGACCCCGAAGACCAGGAAGAAGAAGCCTCCGGCCTTGGCCATGTAGACCGGCAGCAGCGGCATGCCGACGACGTTGGTGTTCGTCTTGCCGGGGCCCGCGAACTGCGTGTGCTTGTGGTAGAAGACCAGGATCAGGTGGGCCACGACCAGACCCAGCATGATGCCGGGCAGCAGCAGGATGTGGACCGAGTAGAACCGGGCCACGAAGTCGCCGCCGGGGAACTCGCCGCCGAACAGGAACATCGACAGGTACGTTCCGACGACCGGCACCGACAGGACCGCGCCCTGCATGAACCGCACACCGGTACCGGAGAGCAGGTCGTCCGGGAGCGAGTAGCCGGTGAACCCGGTGAACATGCCCAGGACGAAGAGCAGGAAGCCGAACAGCCAGTTGACCTCGCGCGGCTTGCGGAAGGCGCCCGTGAAGAAGACGCGCATCATGTGGACCAGCATGGCCGCGAGGAAGATCAGCGCCGCCCAGTGGTGGATCTGCCGGATGAGCAGACCGCCGCGGACGTCGAAGCTGATGTCCAGCGTGGAGGCGAACGCCTCCGACATCATCACGCCCTGGAGCGGGACGTAACCGCCGTGGTACTCCACCTCGTTCATCGACGGGTGGAAGAACAGCGTCAGGTACACACCCGTGAGGATGATGATGATGAAGCTGTAGAGGCAGATCTCCCCGAGCATGAAGGACCAGTGGTCCGGGAAGATCTTCCGCATGTTGGCCTTGGCCAGGCTGTAGATGCCCAGCCGGCCGTCCGCCCAGTCGGCCACCCGCTCGCCCGCGGGCGCTTTACGGGCCTTGTCGTCCGTCGTGGCAGTGGTCGTCGTGGTACTCATCCGCGCTCCCAGAAGGCCGGGCCGACGGGCTCGGCGAAGTCGCCGAGTGCCTCAAGGTTGCCCTCCGCGTTCACGCCGATCCGCAGCTGCGGCAGGGCGTGACCGGCGGGGCCGAAGATGACGCGCGCGCCGTCGGAAAGGTCGAAGGTGGACTGGTGGCACGGGCAGAGCACGTGATGCGTCTGCTGCTCGTACAGGCTGATCGGGCACCCGACGTGGGTGCAGATCTTCGAGAACGCCACGATCCCCTGGTGGGACCAGTCCAGCTCCTGCTTGTCCTTGATCTCGTCCGGCTGGATCCGGACGATCATCAGGGCGGCCTTGGCGATCTCCTTCTGGAACTCCTCGCTGTGCTGCTCCAGGCCCTCGGGCATGGCGAAGGTCAGCGAGCCCGTGACGACGTCCTCGGGACGCAGCGGCTCCATCGTGTTCATGTTGATGAGCTGCTTGCCCTTGGCCCACAGCGTCGAGCGGAGCTTCTTCTCGGGCAGCGGACCGAGGTCGCGCAGGAGCACGACGCCGGAGAGCGGGACGAGGGCCAGCGCGCCGAACATCGTGTTGCGGATCAGCTTGCGCCGGCCGAAGCCCGACTCGGCCGCACCCGCGGCGAAGTCCTCCAGGACCTTCGCCTTGACCTCGGGCGGCGCCTCGATCGGGTGCCGGTCGTCGGCGATCTCCACGTCCGACATCAGCGTGCGGGCCCAGTGGACCGCGCCGGCGCCGATGGCGAACAGGGCGACACCGAGGGTCACACCCAGCGAGAAGTGCAGGATGCTGACGTGCCCGAACGGGAAGATGAAGACGCTCTTGTCGACCGGGAAGGCGACGAACGAGGCGATGAACGCGACCGTCGCCAGCATCGACAGCAGGAACAGGCCGGCGACGGTGCGCTCGGACCGCTTGGCCGCCCGCTCGTCGATGTCCTGGATGCGCGGCTTGTGGGCCGGCAGCCCCGGATCCGCGAAGGGATCGTCGGCGCGCGCCACCTCGCCGTGCGCGGCGGTGTGGCCGCTCGGCAGGGTCTCTTCTACTGAATTCTCTTGGCTACTCATGACTTCTTGGCCTTAGCGGTGTGGGCCGCGACCCAGACGGCAACGGCGATCAATGCGCCCAGTCCGAAGATCCAGGCGAACAGCCCCTCGCTGACGGGGCCGAGGCCGCCGAGGGAGAGGCCGCCGGGGCTGACGGTCTCATCCCCGTTCACCGCCTTGACGTACGCGATGATGTCCTTCTTCTGCTGCTCCGGCATCGAGGAGTCGGGGAAGGAAGGCATGTTCTGCGGGCCGGTCTGCATGGCCTCGTAGATGTGCTTCGGATCCACGCCCTCAAGGCTCGGTGCGGACTTGCCGTGGGTCAGCGCGCCGCCCTCACCGGTGAAGTTGTGGCACTGGGCGCAGTTGGTGCGGAACAGTTCGCCACCCTTGCCGATGTCGGCACCGTCGGGGCTGTACTGGTTCTCGGTCGGCGTGATCGGACCGGCGCCGAGGGACGCGACGTACGCGGCGAGCTGGTCGATCTGCTTCTGGTCGTAGATGACCTTCTTCTTCGGTACCTGCGCGCCGGGCTGCTGGGCCGGCATGCGGCCGGTGCCGACCTGGAAGTCCACGGCGGCGGAGCCGACGCCGACCAGGCTCGGGCCGTCAGAGGTCCCCTGACCGCCGACTCCGTGGCAGCTTGCGCAGCCCACGGTGTAGAGCTTCTTGCCCTCCTCGATGGCAAGGGACTGGGCGGTCTCGTCAGCCTGTGCCTTGCTCGCGGGCGCGAACGCGGCGTACAGCCCCCCGGTGGCCGCCAGCGCGAAGAGTAGGACGACGACCGCCGCCAGCGGATGGCGTCGTCGTGCGGAGAGCTTTTTCACGGATTACCCCGGTGTCAGGATCTTCTGCGTCGGTGCTTCTGGACTGTGTCTGTGGGGCGGCGCGCGTCGGGCGCGGCGTCCGGCTACTTGATCAAGTAGATCGTGGCGAAAAGGCCGATCCAGACGACATCGACAAAGTGCCAGTAATAGGACACGACGATGGCGGCGGTAGCCTGCTCGTGGGTGAACCTCTTGGCCGCGTACGTCCTGCCCAGGACGAACAGGAACGCGATCAGACCTCCCGTCACGTGCAGACCGTGGAAGCCGGTGGTCAGGTAGAACACCGAGCCGTACGGGTCGGAGGAGAGCGAGATGCCGTCCTTCTTGACCAGCTCGGTGTACTCGAAGACCTGGCCGCCGATGAAGATCGCACCCATCACGAACGTGACCACGAACCACGTGCGGAGCTTCTTCACGTCACCGCGCTCGGCGGCGAAGACGCCGAGCTGGCAGGTGAGGGAGGAGAGCACCAGGATCGTGGTGTTCGTCGCCGAGAACGGGACGTTCAGGGCATGAGCCATTTCCTTCCAGTAATCCGCCCCCATCACCGATCGCAGGGTGAAGTACATCGCGAAGAGGGCCGCGAAGAACATCAGCTCGGAACTCAGCCAAATGATGGTTCCGACACTGGTGAGGTTCGGCCGATTGACCGACGGGTGCGCGTGCCCGGTTTCTACTGTCGTTGCTGTCGCCACGACCGACATTATGTCGGTCGCTTATCTCGCGCTGACTCCCGGGGTGCCGTTCGGTGTGTCCATGGGCTGTGTCCAGCTCGAACGGACCGGCGAAGGCCTGTCCTTACCCGTGCTGACACGGTGTCCGACGGAGTACGATCCGCGCATCGGTTCAGGGCCGTGGAGCCCTGGAGCCCCCGCAGACACCGATGTCACGGAGGAACAATGCAGCCGACCGCCACCGTGCTGGTCTACAGCGACGACGCGAACACCCGCGAGCAGGTCAGGCTGGCGGCGGGCCGGCGGCCGGCCGCCGATGTCCCACCGGTCGAGTTCGTGGAGTGCGCGACCCTGCCCGCGGTGATCGAGCGGCTGGACCGCGGCGGGATCGACGTCTGCGTCCTGGACGGCGAGACGGCCCCCGCGGGCGGCATGGGCGTCTCCCGGCAGATCAAGGACGAGATCTTCAACTGCCCGCCCGTGCTGCTGCTGATCGGCCGCCCGCAGGACGCCTGGCTGGCCACCTGGAGCCGCGCGGACGCCGCGGTGACGCTGCCGGTCGAGCCGGTCGGCTTCGCGGACGCCCTGGCCTCGCTGCTGCGCTCCCGGCTCGCCGTGGACGCCTGACGAGCGGTTTCCGTCCGGGCGGACGTGTACGCCCGCACGGACGGACATACGGGCGGACGCGCACGTACGGACATACGGGCCGACGTGGCGGACGTACGGGCGTAACGGCGGCCGGGGTGCCTCACACCCCGGCCGCCGCCGTCCCGGGCCCGCGCACGGGGCTCAGATCGCCGGGCGCAGCCGCGCCGGGTCGGCGGGCGAGCTGCCCTCCCTGGTGCCGGCCTGGAGGACGCTGCCCTTGCGCCAGTCCTTCCAGTCCACGTTCCAGTCGCCGTAGCCGTTGCCGAAGTCCTCCATGTAGTCACCGGCGCTGTTGATGACCTGGACGATGTCGCCCTCCTTGACGGTCTCGAAGAACCAGGCGGCGTTGCCGGTGGACATGCCGGTGCAGCCGTGGCTGACGTTCGCCGCGCCCTGGGAGCCCACGGACCACGGGGCGGCGTGCACGTACTCACCGCTCCAGGTCACCCGGGTCGCCCAGTAGACGGGCAGGTCGTACCCCTCGCCGCCGCCGATGCCGACGGTGGAGCCGCGCATGCGGACGAAGTACTCCTTGCCGAGCACGACCTTGATGCCGTTGCGGGTGGAGAAGCCCGGCTTGCCGGTGGTGACCGGGATGGTGTTGATCTCCTCGCCGTTGCGGTAGATCGTCATGGAGTGCGCGGAGGCGTCGGTGATGGCCTCCAGCTTGTCGCCGATGGTGAGCTTCAGCGGCTTGGTGGCCTTTCCGTACAGCTTGTCCGAGATCTTCACCCCATCGAGGTTGCTGACGGCCGTGATCTTGCTGTTCGCGGGCCAGTACTCCTTGGGCCGGAAGTGCATCGTCTCGTCGTCCACCCAGTGCCAGGTGCCGCCGTCCGCGGCGGGCGTGGAGCGTACCTTCAGGGAGCGCTCCACGATGGCTCTGGCCGCCTTGGACTTGACGGGCTCGCTGAGGGTGGCGGTGATCGGCTGGCCGACGCCGTACGTGCCCGCGTCGGGGCCGAACTCGACCTCCAGGGTCTTCTTCGGCTTGGCGGTCTGGAAGGTGAGCGCCCGGGAGCCGGGCTTGCCCTCCTCGTTCTCCGTGGCGACCCGGACGGTGTAGCGGGCACCGGCGGCCAGCGGGGCCGTGGAGCGCCAGCGCATTCCGTCGGCGGTGAGTTCGCCCGCCAGGTAGTGGCCGCCCGCGTCGACCGCCGTGACGTCCGTGATCCTGCCGTCGCGGCTCTTGGAGACCACTTCGAGCGGCTTGTCGGGGTTCACCTTCTTGCCCCCCGCGGCGACGCTGAAGACGATCTGCCCGTCGGCGTCGTACGGCTTGTTGGAGAGCGGGTGGGTCTCGGGACCGCCGCACGCGGTCGCGCACGCCCCGAGGGACACGACCAGTACGGTGCAGCTCAGGACGGCGCGCAAGCGTGGCGTGTGGTTCATGAGCACACGGTAAGAAGATTCTCCGCCGGCAGCGCGACGAGTGATGCAAACGGGGGGCCCGGTCACTCCTGGTAGGAGTGACCGGGCCCCCGGGGTCCGCGGTAGGTACTGCTGGCTACCGGTTCTGGCTACTGGTTCTGGTTCTCACCGCGGTAGAACTCGAAGACCCAGCCCCACAGACCGACCAGGATCAGCGGCAGCGAGAAGTACAGCAGCCACCAGCCGATGGCGACGCCCAGGAAGGCGAGCGCGCCGCCGATGGCGAGCGAGAACGGCTGCCAGCTGTGCGGGGCGAAGAACCCCACCTCACCGGCCTCGTCCGCGACGTCGGCCTCCTTGTTGTCCTGCGCGAGCGCGTCCATCCGCCGGGCCGTGAAGGCCAGGTAGAAGCCGATCATCACGCTCAGGCCGAAGGCCAGGAACAGCGCCGTCGTACCGACCGGCTCCTTCGACCAGACGCCGTACACGATGGCCACGGCGAGGATGAAGACGCTCAGCCAGATGAACATCCTGCCTTGGATCTTCACTTGCCGGCCTCCTTGCCACCGGCGAGGGCACCGGCCGCGGCCCCGTGGCCGGCGTTCTCAAGCTGGTCGAGTGCGGCGATCTCGGGGTGGTGCAGATCGAACGCGGGGGATTCCGAACGGATCCGCGGCAGCGTGAGGAAATTGTGCCGCGGCGGCGGGCAGGAAGTCGCCCATTCGAGTGAACGGCCATAGCCCCACGGGTCGTCGACCTCGATCTTCTTGCCGTACTTGGCGGTCTTCCACACGTTGTAGAAGAACGGCAGGACCGACAGACCGAGCACGAACGAGCTGATCGTGGAAATGGTGTTCAGCGCGGTGAAACCGTCGGACGCGAGATAGTCCGCGTAACGGCGCGGCATACCTTCGGCACCCAGCCAGTGCTGGACGAGGAAGGTGCCGTGGAAGCCGATGAACAGCGTCCAGAAAGTGATCTTCCCGAGCCGCTCGTCCAGCATCTTCCCGGTGAACTTCGGCCACCAGAAGTGGAAGCCGGCGAACATAGCGAACACGACCGTCCCGAACACCACGTAGTGGAAGTGCGCCACCACGAAGTAGGAGTCCGACACGTGGAAGTCCATCGGGGGCGACGCCAGGATGACGCCGGTGAGTCCGCCGAAGAGGAACGTCACCAGGAACCCGATCGTCCACAGCATCGGCGTCTCGAAGGACAGTGAGCCCTTCCACATCGTGCCGATCCAGTTGAAGAACTTCACGCCGGTGGGCACCGCGATCAGGAACGTCATGAACGAGAAGAACGGCAGGAGCACCCCGCCCGTCACGTACATGTGGTGCGCCCACACCGTGACCGAGAGACCCGCGATCGAGATCGTCGCCGCCACCAGACCGATGTAACCGAACATCGGCTTCCGCGAGAAGACCGGAATGATTTCCGAGACGATCCCGAAGAACGGCAAGGCGATGATGTACACCTCGGGATGGCCGAAGAACCAGAAGAGGTGCTGCCACAGCAACGCCCCGCCGTTGGCCGCGTCGAAGACGTGCGCGCCGAACTTGCGGTCCGCCTCCAGGGCGAACAGCGCGGCCGCCAGCACCGGGAAGGCCAGCAGGACCAGCACACCGGTCAGCAGCACGTTCCAGGTGAAGATCGGCATCCGGAACATCGTCATTCCCGGCGCCCGCATGCAGATGATCGTGGTGATGAAGTTGACCGACCCGAGAATCGTCCCGAACCCGGAGAACGCCAGTCCCATGATCCACAGATCCGCGCCGATACCCGGCGAACGGACCGCGTCCGACAGCGGCGAGTACGCGAACCACCCGAAGTCCGCCGCGCCCTGCGGGGTGATGAAACCACTCACCGCGATCAGCGAACCGAAGAGGTACAGCCAGTAGGCGAACATGTTCAGCCGCGGGAACGCCACATCCGGCGCCCCGATCTGCAGCGGCATGATCCAGTTCGCGAAACCCGCGAACAACGGCGTCGCGAACATCAGCAGCATGATCGTGCCATGCATCGTGAACGCCTGGTTGAACTGCTCGTTCGACATGATCTGCGTACCCGGGCGGGCCAGCTCGGCGCGCATGAAGAGCGCCATCACCCCGCCGATGCAGAAGAACGCGAACGACGTGATCAGATACATCGTGCCGATCGTCTTGTGATCAGTGGTCGTCAACCACTTCACAACGACGTTGCCCGGCTGTTTGCGCCGTACCGGCAGCTCGTTCTCGTACGAGTCCTCTGCTGCTGCGGCGGCACCCTGGGGTTCGTTGAGGATGCTCACAGTTTGTTCGTCTCCGCATTCCTGGCCGGATCCGTCTGCGCGATGCCCGACGGGATGTAGCCGTTCTGGCCCTTCTTGGCCAGCTCTTCCAGGTGCTTCTGGTAGCGCTCCGGGGAGACCACCTTGACGTTGAAGAGCATCCGCGAGTGGTCGACACCGCAGAGCTCGGCGCACTTACCGAGGAAGGTGCCCTCCTGGTTCGGGGTGACCTCGAAGGAGTTGGTGTGCCCCGGGATGACGTCCTGCTTCATCAGGAACGGCACCACCCAGAAGGAGTGGATGACATCGCGCGAGGTCAGGATGAACCGGACCTTCTCGCCCTTGGGTAGCCACAGCGTCGGACCCGGGTTGTTGGTCTGCGGGTTCCGCGTGCCCGGGACGCCGTAGTCGTAGACGCCCTCCGCACCCTTGGGGAACGCATCCGTGAACCGCTTGGGGATGGCGTCGAGTTCCTTGGGGATCTCGTTGCCCGTGGCGGGGTTGCCGTCCACGTTCTCGATGTAGTTGAAGCCCCAGCTCCACTGGTAGCCGACCACGTTGATCGTGTGGGCCGGCTTCGCGGAAAGGCTGAGGAGCTTCGACTCGTCCCGTGCGGTGAAGTAGAAGAGCACCGACACGATGATGAGCGGGACCACGGTGTACAGCGCCTCGATGGGCATGTTGTACCGGGTCTGCGGAGGAACTTCCACCTTGCTGCGGCTGCGCCGGTGGAAGACGACGCTCCACAGGATCAGGCCCCATACCAGTACGCCCGTGATGAGCGCTGCCGCCCACGAGCCCTGCCAGAGGGAGAGGATCCGGGGAGCCTCCTCCGTCACTGGGGTGGGCATTCCAAGGCGGGGGAAGTCCTTGTATGTGCAACCCGTGGAGGTCGCGAGGATCAGGCCCGCAGTCAGCACCTGCGGCAGCTTCCGCCGCATCGGGCGCCGCGACGAGCGGTCGGAGCCGTTGGGACTCACGTAGCGCCTTCCCGAGAGTCTCGCCCGCGCGGCCGGCTGCCGCCGTCTCCTGGTCGGCCGCCGGCCCTGACGCGGGCGGGGGTGTGGATGTTTATGCGGACCAAACCCTACTGGACGCGTTTTCAGGGCGTGCGGGGAGGGTGCCCAACGCGCCGCCCGACTCCCCGAAGGAGTGGCCTGTGCAGTTCGGGGGCCTTACGCGGGCCCGTCGGGCCGGGTTCCGGGCGGGGCGGGTCCGGGTTCCTCGTGCCGGCGGGGGCGGGCTCCGCGCGGGGGCGGGTCCGCTTCTGACGCCCCCTCCGGCGGCGCGTTAGCGTGGCCGACGTGCCCTACTTCGACGCCGCTTCCTCCGCCCCGCTGCACCCGGTCGCCCGGCAGGCCCTGCAGGCTTCCCTGGACGAGGGGTGGGCGGACCCCGCCCGCCTCTACCGCGAGGGGCGACGGGCCGGACTGCTGCTGGACGCGGCCCGGGAGGCCGCCGCGGAGGCCGTCGGCTGCCGCCCCGACGAACTCGTCTTCACTCCTTCGGGGACCCACGCGGTCCACGCCGGGATGTCCGGCGCGCTGGCCGGCCGCCGCCGGGTCGGGCTCGGGGTGACCGTCTCCGCCGTCGAGCACTCCTCGGTGCTCCACGCGGCGACCGCCCACGAGGCGGCGACCGGCGGCACGGTGACCGAGGTGCCGGTGGACCGGTACGGGGCGGTGGTGCCGGAGACGTACGCCGGGGCGCTGTACGAGGACACGGCGCTGGCCTGCCTCCAGTCCGCCAACCACGAGGTGGGTACGGAGCAGCCGGTGGCCGAGGTCGCCGAGGTGTGCCGCAGCCGGGGCGTCCCGCTGCTGGTGGACGCGGCGCAGTCGCTGGGCTGGGGCCCGGTGGAGGGCGCCTGGTCGCTGCTGGCGGCGAGCGCGCACAAGTGGGGCGGTCCGGCCGGTGTCGGGCTGCTGGCCGTGCGCAAGGGGGTCAGGTTCGCCCCGCGCGGTCCGGCCGACGAGCGGGAGTCGGGGCGCGCCCCCGGCTTCCAGAACATCCCGGCGATCGTGGCGGCGGCGGCCTCACTGCGCGCGGTGCGCGCGGAGGCGGCGGCCGAGGCGGTCCGGCTGCGGGCGCTGGTGGAGCGGATCAGGGCGCGGGTGCCGGAGTTGGTGTCCGACGTGGAGGTGGTGGGACATCCGCAGCGGCGGCTCCCCCATCTGGTGACGTTCTCGTGTCTCTATGTTGACGGGGAGGCCCTCCTGCACGAACTGGACCGGGCCGACTTCTCGGTCTCCTCGGGGTCGTCCTGCACGAGCAGCACGCTGACGCCGTCCCATGTGCTGCGCGCGATGGGCGTGTTGTCGGAGGGGAACGTCCGGGTCTCGCTGCCGGCCGGGACGCCGGAGGCGGAGGTGGACCGGTTCCTGGAGGTGCTGCCGGGGGTGGTGTCCGGCGTACGGGAGAGGCTGGGGGCACCGGCCGGGGCGGATGAGGCCGGTGGGGCTGGTGGGGCCGGGGTCCTCGACGCCGCCGGTACGGGGCCCTCGCTGGTGGTCGACGCGCTCGGGCGGCGCTGTCCCGTCCCGGTGATCGAGCTGGCCAAGGTGTTCGGCGGGGTGCCCGTGGGCGGGACGGTGACGGTGCTCTCGGACGACGAGGCGGCGCGGCTGGACATCCCCGCGTGGTGCGAGATGCGCGGGCAGGAGTACGTGGGCGAACGCCCGGCGGACCACGGTGTCGCGTATGTGGTCCGCCGGGTGTCGTGAGCGCGGAACCCGGGTGCCGGTAGCCGACGGGACGGGCGCGGGACGGGCGGTCTCGGACCGGGTGGTGGGTCTCAGACGAGGTGGGCCTGGACCTCGGCCGCCGCGTCGTGGCCGTACGCCTTGGTGAAGCGCTCCATGAAGCGGGTCCTGGCCAGGGTGTACTCCTGGGTGCCGACCGTCTCGATGACCAGGGTCGCGAGCATGCAGCCGATCTGCGCCGCGCGCTCCAGGCTGACGCCCCAGGCGAGACCGGAGAGGAACCCGGCCCGGAACGCGTCGCCGACGCCGGTGGGGTCGGCCTTCGCCTCCTCCTCCGGGCAGCCGACCAGGATCGGCTCCTCGCCGACGCGGTCGATCCGGACGCCGTTCTTGCCGAGGGTGGTGACGCGGTGGCCGACGCGGGAGAGGATCTCGGCGTCGGTCAGGCCCGTCTTGGCCTCGATGAGCCCCTTCTCGTACTCGTTGGAGAAGAGGTACGTGGCGCCGTCGAGGAGGGTGCGGATCTCGTCGCCCTCCATGCGGGCGATCTGCTGCGAGAAGTCCGCGCCGAACGGGATGGAGCGCGTACGGCACTCCTCGGTGTGCCGGAGCATGCCCTCCGGGTCGTCGGCGCCGATCACGACGAGGTCGAGGCCGCCGACGCGGTCGGCGACCTTCTTCAGCTCGATCTGGCGGGCCTCGCTCATGGCGCCCGCGTAGAAGGAGCCGATCTGGTTGTGGTCGGCGTCCGTCGTGCAGACGAAGCGCGCGGTGTGCAGGACCTCGGAGATCCGTACGGAGGTGGTGTCGACGCCGTGCCGGTCGAGCCAGGCGCGGTACTCGTCGAAGTCCTGGCCGGCCGCGCCGACCAGGATGGGGCGGGTGCCGAGCTGACCCATGCCGAAAGCGATGTTCGCGCCGACACCGCCCCTGCGCACCTCTAGGTTGTCGACCAGGAAGGAGAGGGAGACCGTGTGGAGCTGGTCCGCGACGAACTGGTCCGCGAAACGGCCGGAGAAGGTCATCAGATGGTCGGTGGCGATGGAGCCGGTGACTGCGATTCGCACGGCGTGAACGCTCCTGATGAGGGAGAACGGTGGACGGTTCACGCTACCGGTTGCCGGCGCTCTTCCCTAAGCCGCTGCCCCGCCGCTGTTCCGTCGCCGTTGCCCGCGCCTGGGAGCGACGGAATGTCCGAAAGCGGCGATCGCCACCCGGACGGCGTAACTCCTGCCCCGTACGGCCCCACCGGGGAACCACGCGCCGCTCTCTTCCGTCCCACCGGTGCCAGGGGAACGAACACGCAGTCGAAGGAGCGCAGCGGTGACCAGCACGGAGCGGCCCGACGAGAGCACAGCCGACAGCGCTGACCGCCCGCGCGGCCGGCGTTCACCGTTCACCGTCGCCGCGGTGGCCGCGGCGGTCCTGATCGCCGGGGGCGGTGGCGCGTATTTCGCCACGAGCGCCTTCGGCAGCTCCGGCGGCGGAACGGGCGACAGCGCGGACGGCGCGGGCGGCACGGGTGACGGGAACCCGCCGCTCCTCGCGCTCGACGCCCCCGCGGCGGGAGCGGGAGCGGGCGCCGACTCCGGCGGTTCGGCGGGGTCCCCGCCGCCCGCCGTCGCGCCCGGTGAGCCGGATCCGAGCGGAGTCGTCTACCGCGCGGCGGGCAAGCTGCCCGCGGGGCCGGACACCGCACGCGTCTACCGTACGAGCGGGGCGGTCCCCGCGGCCGATGTGGCCCGGCTGGCGAAGGCGTTCGGGATGACGGGCGCGCCCCGGTCGGACGGGACGTCCTGGAAGGTCGGTACGGACAAGGACGGCTCGGGCCCGCTCCTGCGCGTCGCCAAGCAGGCGCCGGGGGCGTGGACGTTCGCGGAGTTCGGCGCCGTACCGGGCGGGGACAACTGCCTCAAGGGCACGAAGTGCCCGGGCGGAGGCGGCGGTTCCTTCGCGCCCGGCAGCGAGGAGGGAGCGGTCGGCGAGGCGGCGGCGAAGAGGGCGGCCGCACCGATGCTGAAGGCGCTGGGCCAGGACGACGCGGACATCGACGCGAGCGGGCTCATGGGCGCGGTCCGGGTGGTCACCGCGGACCCGGTGGTCGGCGGGCTGCCCACGTACGGCTGGTCGACGGCGATCCAGGTGAGCCCCGACGGCCGGGTGACCGGTGGGTACGGGCAGCTCACGACCCCGGAGCGGGGTGACGCGTATCCGGTGATCGGCGCGGAGGAGGCGCTGAAGGAGCTGAACCGGGCGGCGGACGGCGCCGGTCCGGGCTCCGGTGCCGGCCGGATCGGCGGCTGCGCGACACCGGTGCCGCTGGACGGCGGCACGGCGCGTACGGGGGCGGACGTGCCGCCCGCGCTGCCGTGCGCGCCGAAGAGCGGCGCGGCGGCGGACCCGGAGACCGCGGAGATCACCCGGGCGGTCTTCGGACTCGCGGCGCGCTCGGTGGACGGGCGCGGGGCGCTCGTGCCCTCCTGGCTGTTCGAGGTGGCGTCGGCGGACGGCGCCCTGCCGTACACGGTCACACACCCGGCGGTGGCGCCGAAGTTCCTGAAGAAGGCGGCGCCGGAGCCCGTACCTCCGCACAAGGAGCTGCCCGGCGACCCCGGGGCGGACGGCCCCGGCACGGTCCCGACGCAGCACGCCACGTCGTACGAGACGGCGGGGCGGACCCTGACGCTGCACTTCACGGGCGGTGTGTGCGACACGTACGGGGCGACGGCCGACGAGAGCGGCACGGCGGTGAAGGTGAAGGTGATCGTGACCGACCCCGATCCGGAGCGGGTCTGCGTCGCGATGGCCAAGGAGCAGTCGGTCGAGGTGACGCTGGACAAGCCGCTGGGCGACCGGCTGGTGGTGGACGCGAAGACGGGCGAGAAGATCGCGCGCCACTGACCGCGTCGGCGGCGCGGCACTGGCGCGGGTGACGCGCCACGGAGCGTCCGGTGGAGCGCGCCACTGACCGCGCCCGCTCGGCTGCGCCCCGCACAGCGCCCACAGCGCCCGAAAGGCGGCGGCGCTCCCTTCACGGGAGCGCCGCCGCCTTTCACGTACCGCTTGCCGGCGGTAACTCTCAGCCGGGTGACTCCTAGCTGAAGGAGTCACCGCAGGCGCAGGAGCCCGTCGCGTTCGGGTTGTCGATGGTGAAGCCCTGCTTCTCGATCGTGTCGACGAAGTCGATCGAGGCACCGCCCAGATACGGGGCGCTCATCCGGTCGGTGACGACCTTGACGCCGTCGAAGTCCTTGACGACATCGCCGTCGAGCGAGCGCTCGTCGAAGAACAGCTGGTAGCGGAGGCCGGAGCAGCCGCCGGGCTGAACGGCGACGCGCAGTGCGAGGTCGTCCCGGCCTTCCTGGTCCAGCAGTGCCTTGACCTTGCCCGCGGCGGCGTCGGACAGGAGGATGCCGTCGCTCACGGTGGTGGTCTCGTCCGATACGGACATCTGCTTCTCTCCCGGGTTGTACGGACTGCTTGCCGACAGTGCAACCTGCTCGGCCACGGATTCATTCCGGGCACCGGCGCGTGTCTTTCCCGCCTTCATGCTCGCACACCGGGCGCCGCGCCGGAATGCGTCACATCGACGCTATGGCCATCGTCAACGTGACGTGAAGCGGCTATGATAGATAGCGTCAATAAGACGAAAAGGGGATGCTCCCGAGCAGTATCCCCTGAGAAGAATCCGCTGAGAAGAGAGGGTGCGTGACGTGACCACGGCCCAGCCCGTTCAGGATCTCGCCGTCCAGGATCTCGGCGTCCAGCCGACGCCCCTCGCTCTGCTGCTGCTCGGCCGGGAGGCCGACCCGCGCAGCGAGCGCGGCGTGGAGTGCCCCGGCGATCTGCCCTCCCCGTCCGATCCGGACCTGGTGGCGCGCGCCCGTGCGGCGAAGGAGAAGCTCGGGGAGAAGGTGTTCATCCTCGGCCACCACTACCAGCGCGACGAGGTCATCCAGTTCGCCGATGTCACCGGCGACTCCTTCAAGCTCGCCAAGGACGCGGCGGCCCGGCCGGCCGCCGAGTACATCGTCTTCTGCGGTGTGCACTTCATGGCCGAGTCCGCCGACATCCTGACGGCCGACGACCAGAAGGTCGTCCTGCCGGACCTCGCGGCGGGCTGCTCCATGGCGGACATGGCGACGGCGGAACAGGTCGCGGAGTGCTGGGACGTGCTGACGGACGCCGGCATAGCCGAGCGGGTCGTGCCCGTCTCGTACATGAACTCCTCGGCCGACATCAAGGCGTTCACCGGCAGGCACGGCGGCACGATCTGCACCTCCTCGAACGCCGAGCGCGCCCTGAAGTGGGCCTTCGAGCAGGGCGAGCAGGTGCTCTTCCTTCCCGACCAGCACCTGGGGCGGAACACGGCCGTGCGTGATCTGGGGATGTCGCTCGACGACTGCGTCCTCTACAACCCGCACAAGCCGAACGGCGGGCTCACGCCGCAGGAACTGCGGGACGCGAAAATGATCCTGTGGCGCGGCCACTGCTCGGTGCACGGCCGGTTCTCGCTGGACTCCGTGCGTGACGTACGGGAGCGGATCCCGGGCGTGAACGTGCTGGTGCACCCCGAGTGCAAGCACGAGGTCGTGGCGGCGGCGGACTACGTCGGCTCGACGGAGTACATCATCCAGGCACTGGAGGCGGCCCCGGCGGGCTCGAAGTGGGCGATCGGTACGGAGCTGAACCTCGTACAGCGCCTGGCGAATCGTTTCGCCCCGGAGGGCAAGGAAATTGTCTTCCTCGACCGCACGGTCTGCTTCTGCTCCACCATGAACCGGATCGACCTGCCGCACCTGGTCTGGACGCTGGAGTCGCTGGCCGAGGGCAACGAGGTCAACCGCATCCAGGTCGACCAGGAGACGGCGGACTTCGCACAGCTCGCGCTGGAGCGGATGCTGGCGCTGCCGTAGGCATCCCTGCGTCCACCGACGCCCCACGCTCCGCTGCGGCGCCGCAGCGGAGCGTGGGGCGTCGGCGTCACCGTCCCTCGGCGGGACAAGTCACCGCCGTTGGCTCTAGAGTGACGGTCTCACCGGCCAGGTGTTCCGAGCCCGGGGTCATCCCGCCCGCTCCGCCGTGGCAGCCGGTCGTCTCCATCAATCCCCCTGTTCGTCCCGGATCACTTCTCCCCTTTTCCGTTCCGGACATCAGAGGTCGTCGCACCGTGCCCCGTCACCGGCTCACCGCCGCACTCGTCCTGCTCTGTTTCGTCGGTCCGCTCTCCACCGACATGTATCTGCCCGCCTTTCCACGGATGGCCGCCGAGCTGCGTACGGACGCCTCCGGTGTGCAGCTCACCCTCACCGCGTTCCTGGCCGGCATGACGCTCGGCCATCTCGTGCTCGGCCCGCTCTCCGACCGTCACGGGCGGCGCGTCCCCCTGCTCGCGGGGGCGGCGGTCTGCGCCGTGGCCACCGCGCTCTGCGCCCTCTCCCCCGGGCTCGGCACCCTGATCGCGCTGCGTCTGGCCGCCGGGTTCAGCGGGGCGGCGGGGGTCGTCGTCGGGCGCGCCGTGGTCGCGGACATAGCGTCGGGCGCGGCGGCGGCGCGGCTGCTGGGTGTGCTGATGACGCTGGCGGGCATCGCGCCGGTGGTCGCCCCGCTCGCGGGCGGTGCGGTGATCGGCGTGGCCGGCTGGCGCGGGGTGTTCTGGGCGCTGGCGGCGGTGGCGCTGCTGACGGTGGCCGCCGTGGCCGTCGCCGTACCGGAGACCCTGCCGCCGGAGCGGCGCCGGGCGGGCGGGCTCGGGGCGTTGCTCCGTACGGTGCGGACGGTGGCGGGCGACCGTGCGTACACCGGTTACGCGCTGGCTTTCTCCTTCGCCTTCGGGGCGCTGTTCTGCTACGTCGCGGGGTCGCCGTTCCTGCTCCAGAACGTGCTGGGGCTGGGCGTCGGCGCCTCGTCGGTGGTCTTCTCCGGCGGCGCGGTGGTCCTGGCACTCTCCGGCGCGGCGGCGGCGCGGCTGGTGGGCCGGGTCTCGGTGAAACGGCTGCTCGGTCTCGGGCTGTACGCCCTGTGGGGGGCGGCGGTGGCGCTGCTCGCGGCGGCCGGGGCGGGGGTGCTGACGTTCGGCGTGTACGTACCGCTCGTGACGGTGTTCTGCGCCGGTCTCGGGCTGGTGCTCGCCAACGCCGCGTCGCTGGCGGTCGCGCGCGTCCCGGACGCGGCGGGCACGGGGTCGGCCCTGCTGGGCACGGTGCAGAGCGCGGTGGGCGCGGCGGTGGCTCCGCTGGCGGGGCTGGGCGGGGCGGGATCGGCGGTACCGGTGTTCGCGGGGATGGCGCTGTGCGGCGGGGTGGCGGTCCTGGCGGCGCGGACCGCCGGGCGGGCGTCCTAGGCGGCGTCGTCGCCGTCGGACGAAGCCGTGGACATTCCACTCGCGCGGGCGATGCCCTCGACCGTCTGTTCATCGCTGCGGCGCCGCTTCTGCTGGGCTTCGAGCTTCTCCCGCATGGCCCGCAGCTTCGCCGGATCGGCGGCCACCTCAGGGGGGACCAGCGACATGGCGCCCTTGGTGTGCTCGCCGTCGCCGAGATGGGCGACGACATGGTCCGCGCGGTCCTCGTGGCCCGGTTGCATCGCGCCGATCAGACCCATGAGGGTCAGGAACTCCTGCTGGAGCTCCTGGGTGAACAACTCCCGCTCCGGGCCGTCCATCTTCAGCCGTACCGTGCCGCCTCCGGCCTCGGCCCACAGCCGGATGACCTCCATGAGCAGCTCGAACTGCTCACCGGGCATCCGGGCCCTGAGTGACTCCACGTACAGGGCGTAGCGGGCGCGGGCGACGTCGGCCGGGCTCGCCTCGCCCGGGTTCTCGTACGCGTCGTCGGGCATGGCCCCTCCTGGGTGAGGCTCCGTCAGCTCCGCCGGAACTGCCCGGACCGGGTGCGGTGTTGTCGGCGTTGGCGGCGTTGGCGGCGTTATCGGTATTTCTTCGACCGTACCGCACGTCGCGGCGCCCCCGCGCGGAGCGGATCGGCTACCGGCGGCCGACCACGGCGCGGGTCATGGCACGGGCGCTGCCGAGGTAACGGGCCGGGTCGCAGAGCTCCTTGATGCGGGCGGCGCCGAGGTGGCGTACGAGGTCGTCGTGGGTGAGCAGTTCCGCCTCCAGCGTGGTGCCGGTCTCGATGGCGGCGCGGCAGGCCTCGTAGACGACCTCGTGCGCCTGGTTGCGGCCGAGGACGGGGGCGACGTCCATCATCACGGCTTCGGCGACGATGAGGCCGCCGGTCAGGAGGGTGTTGCTGCGCATCCTGTCGGTCCTGACCTCCAGTCCGGAGAGCATGAACTCCGCCTGGTGGAGCGAGCTGGACAGCAGCAGGAACGCCTCGGGTACGGTCGCCCACTCCAGGTGCCAGGGGCCGGTGGCCCGTTCGAAGTCCTGCATGGTCGCGTCGAGCATGGTCGAGGACTTGTCGCGCAGCAGCTTGGCGGCCGCGAACATCAGCTCGCTGGAGATGGGGTTGCGCTTCTGCGGCATGGTGGAGCTGGCGCCGCGTCCGGGGACGAAGGGCTCCGCGAGTTCGCCGTACTCCGAGGAGCACATCATCATCACGTCCCAGGCGATCTTGCCCAGCGAGCCGCCGACGGACGCGAAGAGGGAGACCAGCTCCACCAGGCCGTCGCGGGTCACGTGCCAGGTGATGGCGGGGTCCGCCAGCCCCAGTTCCTCCGCGAGCGCGGCACGGGCCAGGAGCCCTTCGGGGCCGTCGCCCAGTGAGGCGAGTGTGCCGGCGGCGCCCCCGAACTGGACCATCAGCGCGCGGGCCCGGGCCTGCTCCAGGCGCTCGGCGTGGCGGTCGAGGGCGGACAGCCACACGGCGCAGCGGTAGCCGAACGTCACCGGCAGGGCGTGCTGGAGGTGGGTGCGGCCCGCGGTGACGGTGTCCGCGTGTTCCTCCGCGAGCCGGCGCAGGGCGTCCCTGACCCGGTCGAGCTGGGCCCCCAGGAGCGCGACGCCCTGCTTGCACTGGAGCATGACCGCGTTGTCCATGATGTCCTGGGTGGTCGCGCCCCAGTGAAGGTAGTGGCCGGCGTCCCCGCACTGGTCCGCGATCTGCTTGACGAGGGGCAGCACCGGATAGCCGACGATCTCGGTCTCCGCGCGCAGCCGCTCCAGGTCGAGGCTGTCGAAGTCGGCCTTGCGCGTGATGTCCTCGGCGGCCTCGGCGGGGATGATCCCGACCTTGGCCTGGGCGCGGGCCAGCGCGGTCTCGGTGTCGATGAGGCGACGGACGTACGCGCTGTCGCTGAACACCTCCCGCATGGCGGGGGTTCCGAACATGTCGCGGAAGAGGAAGGAGTCGAAGACGGTCGTGCTCACGGAGGATCTCACTTCTGCGCGATGGCGGGTTCGGGGGTGGTGGTACCGGATTCCGTGGGAGTGGTGCCGGGTTCCGTGCGGGTGGTGCCGGGTTCCGCGCGGGTGTCGTCGGTCTCCGGCAGGGCGAGGAACGCCTTCGGGTCGGCGAGCGCCCGGTTGACCTTGTCGACGTCCATCTCCTTGGACCACTTGGCGATGGCGAAGGTGGCGACGACATTGCCGAAGGTGTTGCAGAAGGCGGTGGCCATGGACATCAGGCGGTAGACGCCGAAGAGGACGGCGACGCCCTCCACCGGCAGGTAGCCGGTCGCCGCGACGGTCGAGGCGAAGACGACGAAGGTGCCGCCGGAGACGGTGGCCGCCCCCTTCGAGGTGAGCAGCATGATGAGCAGGAGCCCGAGCTGCTCGGGGATGCTCATGTCGATGCCGTAGGCGTTGGCGACGAACATGGTGCAGATGGCCATGTACAGGGAGGTGCCGTCGAGGTTGAAGGCGTAGCCGGTCGGCACGACCAGTCCGACGGTCTGCTTGGAGCAGCCGATCCTGGTGAGCTTCTTGAGCAGGCCGGGCAGCGCCGCCTCGGAGGAGGCGGTGCCGAGGACCAGGGTCATCTCGACGCGGACGTACTGGAGGATGCGCCAGATGTTGAACCCCGCCAGCAGGCAGACCAGGCCGAGGACGCCGCCGATGAAGAGGGCCACGACCGCCCAGTACTCCAGGACGAGTTCGGCCAGAGCGAGGAGCATGCCGCTGCCGTTCGCGCCCACGGAGTAGGCGATGGCGCCGAACGCCCCGATCGGCGCGAGCTTCATGACGACGTTGACGAAGGCGAAGAACGTCTCGGAGATCACCTCCAGCCCCTTGTTGACCTGGGTCTGGAGATGCGGGGCGAGGGCGAGCAGTCCGATGCCGAAGAGCACGGCCAGGACCACGACCTGGAGCAACTGCCCGGAGGAGAACGCTCCGACGAAGTTGTCGGGGACGATGCCCTTCAGGAAGGCGGTGAAGCCGTGCTCGCCCTCCCCGGCCGGAGGCGCGGCGCCCGTGTCCGCGGAGAGGGAGCCGAGCCCCTTGCCGACACCCAGGAGGTTCGCGGCCACCAGGCCGATGACGAGGGCGAGTGTCGAGACGACCTCGAAGTACACGAGGGCCAGGAAGCCGATGCGGCTCGCCTTCTTGAGGTCGCCCGCGGAGGCGATGCCCATGACCACGGTGAAGAAGACCAGCGGTGCCACGCCCGCCTTGACCAGCGCGAGGAAGAGATCTCCGACGATCTTCAGGTCGACGGCGAAGCCGGGGAAGAGAAAACCGACCGCGACGCCGAGTGCCATGGCGACGGCGATCTGGGCCCCGATCCCCCGGTACCAGCGGTTCTTGCGTGGGGGTGGCGGATCCGCGGACAGCAGTTGCTCCTGGGGCCTCATGCGGGCACATCCTTGTCTAGACATGAGTTGTGTCTAGACAAGGAACCTCATGGAAATATCGCTGTCAAGGGGTCGCGTCGGAAGTCGCGATGGAAGTCACGACGGGATGGGTCGGCGCGCAGGAGTACGAGGAAGCACGGGAGTACGGTCCCCACCAGGGCGTGCCGGGGGGCCTGGGGCTGAGGGCAGGCCTCGGCCCCAGGCCCCTGCCCCCGGGCTCAACTGCGCTGGAGCGTCGTCTCGTAGACGAAGGTGCCCTGGGCGTGAACGCTGACGCTGACCTCGAAGAGCCGTCCTCGGGCGTCGTAGTAGCGGCGTACGAACTCCAGTCCCGGGCTGCCCGTCGCGACCCCGAGACGGGCGGCCGCCTCCGCCGGGACACCGACCGCCCGTACCCGCTGCACCACGCGGTCCACCGCTCGCCCCGCGTGCGTCTCGACCAGGTCCGAGATCAGCCGCGGGCTGTCTTCGAGGGGACCGGCGATGGCGTGGGCGTCGGACGGCTCCAGATAGACCCTGGCCCAGGAGACCACCTGATCGGCGTGGTCCGGGTCGCGGCGTACGGACGTGATGCGGACGCTGCGGGTCTCCGGGGCCAGTCCGGTCACCGCGGCGAGCGCCTCGTCCACCACCACGTGGTCGACGGACAGGATGCTCCTGACGGCCGAGGTGCCGTACTGGGTGAGTTCCTGGAGGCTGCCGAGGTGGGTGGTGAACGCCGCCACCGGCAGGGTCCGTTCCACCCGGGTCCCCGTCCCCGGATGGCGCGAGATGAGCCCGCCCGCCTCCAGCTGCCGCAGGGCCCGGCGCAGGGTCTCCCGCGACACCTTGTACGAGGCGGCCAGTTCGGGTTCGGTCGGGAGGAGGGAGCCGACGGCCCACTGTCCGTCCGCGAGCCTGGACATGAGGTCGCTCGCGATGACCGCATACCGTGGCTCACCCACGACTGGCCCCCAGGGAGATCAACCGGACAACAGGGTCGGAGTCTAGTGCCCGCCCCGGCAGGGTCGGCGCACGAGAGGGCGGGACCCCGCCAGGAGGTCCCGCCCTGTCTTCCACGCGTCAGGATTCCACGCGTCAGGTCAGAAGCGGTCCGGGGCCCGCTGCGGGAGCGGGGAGCCGGGGAGTTCGCCCCGCTTCCGGTTCTTCCGCGCCTCCGCGTTCGACTCGGCCGTCGCCTGGCAGGTCACGTCCTTCGCCGGGAGCTTGCCGGTGAGCAGGTACCCGGTGACCGTGTCGTCCGTGCACGCGTTGCCGTTCGGATAGACACCGTGACCCTCGCCGCCGAGGACGGTGACCATCTTCGAGCTCTTCAGGTCGGCGTGCAGCGCCTGACCGCTGGGCAGCGGGGTCTGCGAGTCCCACTCGTTCTGGACGACCAGGGAGGGGACCGTGTTGTTCACGTCGGTCGCCGGCTCCACGGACCTGTCCCAGAACGCACAGGGCTTGATGCTGGAGGCGAAATCACCGAAGAGCGGGTAACGGGCCTTGTCCTCGATGGCGTCGCGCCGGTAGCTCTCCGGATCGCGGGACCACGCGGCCGAGTTGTCGCCGCACACCACGGCCCAGAAGCTCGCCGTCATGTTGTCGGACGGCGCCTCGGCGGCACGGGGGGCGGTCCCGGCGGCCCCGGTCCCGGCGGCGCCTGCCGTGCCGGTGCGCTCGGATGCGGCGAACGGCGCGAGCTTCTTCGCCGAGGCGGGCTCGCCGGCCGCGGCCTTCTTCAGCTCCACGACCCCCTCGGTGGCGTACACAGGGGTGAAGACCGCCCCGCGCATGCCGCTGCGGATGTCGTCACCGGTGGTCGGCTGCCCGTCCACCATGATGGGCTTCTCGTCGGCCTGCGCGACCAGGTCCCAGAGGGTCCGCTCGACCTCCTTCGGGGTGTCACCGAGGCCGTACGTCTCCGCACGCGCGGCGGCCCACTCGGTCCACCGGTCGAACGCGGGCTCGGCACCCTCCGCCCACCACTGGATCATCCCCCGCCAGGCGCGCGCCGGATCGACCGCGCTGTCCAGCACGAACCGGTCGGCCCGGCCCGGGAAGAGCTGGGTGTAGACGGCGCCCAGGTAGGTGCCGTACGAGTAGCCCACGTACGAGATCTTCTTCTCGCCGAGGATCGCCCGCAGCAGATCCATGTCACGCGCGGTGTTGCGCGTGGTGATGTGCGCGAGCGTGTCGCCCGCCTTCTCCCGGCACTTGTCCGCGACGCCACGTGCCCAGGCGACGTCCTTGTCGAACGTCTCCTCCTTGTACGGCCGCAGCGGATCCTCCTCCTCCGGCTCCAGGTCGCAGGAGACCGGGCTGCTCCGCCCCACACCGCGCGGGTCGAAGCCGATGAGGTCGTACTTCTGCCGCGCCGACTCGGGGAGCCGGTCCCGCATCCCCATCGGCATGTAGAGCCCCTCGCCGCCGGGGCCGCCGGGGTTGGAGAGCAGGACCCCCCGCCGCTTGTCGGGCGCGGTGCTCCTGATCCGGGATATGGCCAGGTCGATCCGCTTGCCCCCGGGGACCCGGTAGTCGAGCGGGACCTCGATCGTGGCGCACTCGACCTCCGCCTCGACATCGGCTTGGCACCGCTTCCACTGCGGCTTCTGCCGCACGTACGGGTCCAGCGCGCCCTTGGCGGCGGACGAGGAGGCAGACGGGGAGGAGGCAGTCGACGAAGAAGCGGCCGACGAGGCGGCGGCCGGAGCCGCGGTGGCGGATGGCGTGGCGGTGGCCGTCGGGGCGGCGAGCACGGGTGCCAGCGTTGCCGTGACACCCACGGCCAACAGGGGCGCGAGACGTCGTCTGCGCACGATATCGATCCTTCCGGTCGCATGTTCGGACAGGAATGATCTTTCAGGAACCGGCCCCACCCGCGGATCCCCCGCCGGGCTGCACCTGCCCTCCGCCCTGGGGCTGACACAACAGCCTTACGTGATACCCGAGTTGTAGGGGACGTACCCCACGCAGGAGACCCGGCCCGCTCAGCACAGTGCCCCGGAGCGGGCCGCTCTGCGCGGCCGCTCCGGGGCACTTCACACCGGACGGTGTGTCAGGCGTTCGCCGGCTCCGGGGTCGGTGCCGAGCCCGAGCCCGCGTCCGGGTCCGGGTCCGTCCCGGTCCGCGCGGGCGGGTTCTCGTCCGTGGACCTCTTCGCCGCCTTCTTCTTCGCGCGGCGCTCCTTGCGGAGCTCCACCATCGCGTAGAGCGTCGGCACCAGCAGCAGCGTCAGCAGTGTCGACGACAGCAGGCCGCCGATCACCACCACGGCGAGGGGCTGGCCGATGAAGCCGCCCTCACCCGTGACGCCGAGAGCCATCGGGACCAGCGCGAAGATCGTGGCCAGTGCCGTCATCAGGATCGGGCGGAGCCGGTGGCGGCCACCCTCGACGACCGCTTCCACGACACCCAGGCCCTGGGCGCGGTACTGGTTGATCAGGTCGATCAGGACGATCGCGTTGGTCACCACGATGCCGATCAGCATCAGCATGCCGATCATCGCCGGGATGCCCAGCGGCGTACCGGTCACCACCAGCAGCCCGATCGCGCCGGTCGCCGCGAACGGCACGGAGACCAGCAGGATCAGCGGCTGGACCAGCGAGCGGAAGGTCGCGACCAGGAGCATGAACACGATCGCGATGGCCGCGAGCATGGCCAGGCCGAGCTGGACGAACGCGTCCGACTGGTCCGCGGAGACACCGCCGATGGAGACGGTGGCGCCCTCGGGCAGCTTCAGGGAGTCGATCTTCGACTGGAGCTCGGTGCTGACCGCGCCCGTGTTGTCGCCGACCGGCCTGGCGGTGATGGTCGCGGCGCGCGCGCCATCGATGCGGGTCATCGAGACCGGCCCCGGGACCAGTTCGACGGTCGCGATCTGACCGAGCTTCACCGGGCCGAGCGGCAGGTTCTTCAGCTCGGCGATGGTCGTGGCGGGCTTGTCGGAGGTGACGACGACATCGCGCTCGCTGTCGTCCAGCATCGCCGTGCCGGCCGAGGTTCCGCGGACGGCCTGGCCGACCGCCATGCCGAGCGTGGTGTCGTTGAAACCGGCGTCGGCGGCCTTGGAGTTGGCCTTGACGGAGATACGGGGGATGCTCTGCGCCAGGTCGCTCTCGACGTCGGTCACGTTGTCGAGACCGGCGACCGCGTCCCGTACCTGCTCCGCAGCCTTGTCGAGGGTGTCCGCCTCGGACGCCTTGACCACGACGCTCAGGTTCTGGTTGCCGAACCCGTCGCCCGCGCCGATCGTGGTGCTGCCGATGCCGTCGAGCTTGGCGAGCTCCTTCTCCAGGTGCTCCGTGGTCCGCTCGGCCTGCGCCGCGTCCTTCAGGGTCACCTGGTACGACGCCTGGTTGGCGCCCGTACCGCCGCCGAAGGCCGCCATGAAGCCGGACGAGCCGACGGTGACCTGGTACTCCTTGATCTCGTCCGTGTCGGCGAGGACCTTCTCGACCTTCTTCGCGGCGGCGTCCGCCGACTCCAGGCTGGTGCCGGGCTCCAGCTCCTGCTTGACGGTGAGGATCTCCTGCTCACCCTGGTCGAAGAAGTTGGTCTTGAGCAGCGGTGCCATGCCGAACGTGGCGAGCAGGACGACGACCGCGATGGCCAGGCTCGCGATCCGGCGCCGGGTGGCGAAACGGAGGACCGGGACGTACAGCCGCTGGAGCCTGCTGTTGGTCTCCTTCTCCTCCGCCACACGGCGTGCCTCGTCGGGGTCGACCCCGACGATCTCCTTCGGCGGCCTGAGGAACCAGTACGAGAGCACCGGGACCACGGTGAGCGAGACGATCAGCGAGCCGATCAGGGCCGCCGTCACGGTGAGCGAGAACGAGCCGAACAGCTCGCCGACCATGCCGCCCACGAGACCGATCGGCAGGAAGACCGCGACGGTGGTGAGGGTGGAGGCGGTGACCGCGCCCGCGACCTCGCGGACCGCGGTGAGGATCGCCTTCTCGCGCTCCTCGCCGTAGCCGAGGTGGCGCTTGATGTTCTCCAGGACGACGATCGAGTCGTCGACGACGCGGCCGATCGCGATGGTCAGCGCGCCGAGGGTGAGCATGTTGAGCGACAGGTCACGCGTCCACAGCACGATCAGCGCGAGGACGATGGAGAGCGGGATGGAGACCGCGGTGACGATGGTGGAGCGCAGCGAGGCCAGGAAGACCAGGATCACGAGGACCGCGAAGAGCAGGCCGAGCGCGCCCTCGGTGGTCAGGCCCGAGATGGACTTGGAGACCGCGGGGCCCTGGTCGGTGACGACGGTGAGGTCGGCGCCGGAGCCGAGGTCCTTGCGCAGGTCGGACAGCTTCTCCTTGACCGCGTCCGAGATGGCGACGGCGCTGCCGTCCTTGTCCATCGTGACGGCGACGGCGAGGCTGGGCTTGCCGTTGGTGCGGGTCAGGGAGGTCGCGGCGGACTCGGTCTGCTCGACGGTGGCGATGTCACCGAGACGCACGGCGCCGGACGGCGCCCCGCCGTCACCGGCTCCGGGGGCCCCGCCGGCCGCGGGCGAGATCCGCAGGTCCTCGATCTGCTTGAGGGAGGTGTAGCCGCCGCCGACCTGCACCGTACGGCTCTTGCCGTCCTCGGTGAAGGAGCCCGCGGGGAGGGCCGCGCCGCCCGCCTTGAGGGCCTCGGAGAGCGACATGGCGTTGAGGCCGGCCGCGGCGAGCTTCTTGTCGTCGGGCGTGACGGAGACCTGGAGGTCCCTGACGCCGTCGATGGTGACCTGGCCGACGCCGTCGATGCCCTGGAGCGCGGGGACCACCGAGCGGTCGAGCTGGTCGGCAAGGGCCTGCTGGTCCTTGTCGGAGGTGACCGCGAGGACGACGGTCGGGATGTCGTCCGTCGAGCCGGCGATGACCTGCGGGTCCACGGTGGCCGGGAGCTGTGCCCTGGCGCGGTTCACGGCCTGCTGGACGTCGGCGACGAGCTGCTTCGTACCGCTGTCACCGAAGTCGAAGCTCGCCATGATGACGGCGTTGCCCTCGCTGGCGGTGGAGGTGACGGTCTCGATGCCGTCGACGGTCTTGATGGAGTTCTCGAGCGGTTCGACGACCTGCTTCTCGACCACATCGGGGGAGGCGCCCTGGTAGGGGGCGAGCACCGAGACCATCGGGAGTTCGATGGAGGGCAGCAGTTGCTGCTTGAGCTGCGGTATCGCGATCGCTCCGAAGAGCAGCGCGATGATAGACATCAGCCCTATCAGGGCCCTTTGCGCGAGGCTGAATTTTGCCAGCCAGGACATGGGGTCTCTCTTCTTGTGGTGTACGCGGCAGGCGGGCGGTACGGCCCGGCCGTGGAGGCACGGCATGGCACCTCCGCCGGAAGTGCATGACGCGGCCGGCGGAGAACGGCGACGACCTCTCCTCATACGATCAACCATTCGGGAGCCGAATCCGTCGCCCCCAGGTCTCTTTTCCTTATGCTCCGCATACCGCGCCTGGAGTAGTCGAACGCGGTTTCCTACTCCACCCTTGGACGTACGAGGCCCGATTCGTAGGCGATTACCACGAGTTGCGCCCTGTCCCGGGCGCCAAGTTTTGCCATCGCACGGTTCACATGGGTCTTGACAGTCAGCGGACTGACCTGAAGGCGTTCCGCGATCTCGTCGTTGGAGTGGCCGCCCGCGACGAGGACGAGCACTTCGCGCTCGCGCACCGTGAGGGCCGCGAGCCGCTCGTGGTGCCGGGCCGGGTCCTGCGCCTCGGGCTGTCCGTCGCCCTGCGCGAGGAAGGTGGCGATCAGCCCCTTCGTGGCGGCGGGCGACAGCAGCGCGTCGCCCGCGGCGGCGATCCGGATGGCGTTGAGGAGTTCCTCGGGCTCGGCGCCCTTGCCGAGGAACCCGGAGGCCCCGGCGCGCAGCGACTGCACCACGTACTCGTCGACCTCGAAGGTGGTCAGCATGACGATGTGCACCCCGGCTAGCTCCGGGTCGGCGCTGATCGTACGGGTGGCGGCGAGGCCGTCCGTACCGGGCATCCGGATGTCCATCAGGACCACGTCGGCGCGGGTGGCGCGGGCGAGGGCGACGGCCTGCGCGCCGTCGGCGGCCTCGCCGACGACCTCCATGTCGGGCTCGGAGTCGACCAGTACGCGGAACGCACTGCGCAGCAGCGCCTGGTCGTCGGCGAGCAGCACCCTGATCGTCACGCGTTCTCCCCGGTCCGGTTCATCACCGGCAGTATCGCCTGGGTGCGGAAGCCGCCGCCGTAGCGGGGTCCCGCGGTGAGGGTGCCGCCGAGGGCGGTGACGCGCTCGCGCATGCCGATGAGGCCGTGGCCGCCGGTGCCGGCGATGCCGGCCTCGGCGTCGGTGTCGCCGGTGCCGTTGTCCAGGACGGTGATCTCCACGGTGGGTCCCACCCGTACGACGCTGACCTCGGCCTTCGCTCCCCCGCCCGCGTGCTTGCGCACATTGGTCAGCGCCTCCTGGATGATCCGGTACGCGGCGAGATCGACGGCGGCGGGCAGCTCGTTCCCGGGGTACGCCGCGCTGTTCGTCGCGAACTCCACGGGCAGGCCCGCGTGCCGGAACGTGTCGAGCAGCCCGTCGAGCTGGGCGAGGCCCGGGGCCGGTTCGGTCGGGGCGGCCGGGTCGCCGGACTGTCTGAGCAGGCCGACGGTGGTGCGCAGTTCGTCGAGCGCGGAGCGGCTGGCCGCCCGTACGTGGGCGAGGGCTTCCTTGGCCTGGTCGGGCCGTTTGTCCATGACGTGGGAGGCGACCCCCGCCTGCACGTTGACCAGGGCGATGTGGTGGGCGACGACGTCGTGCAGGTCGCGGGCGATCCGCAGCCGCTCCTCGGCGACCCGGCGGCGCGCCTCCTCCTCGCGGGTGCGCTCGGCGCGCTCGGCGCGTTCCCGGATGGCGTCGACGAAGGCGCGGCGGCTGCGTACGGCGTCCCCCGCGGCGCCCGCCAACCCGGTCCAGGCGAGAATCCCGAAGTTCTCCTGCGAGTACCAGGGCCCGGGGCCGATCCCCATCGCCACCGCCGCGAGCGCGCTCATGGTGACGAAGCCGACGCGCCAGGTGGTGGGGCGATCGGTACGGGCGGCGACGGTGTAGAGCGCCAGAACGGCGGAGACGAAGACCGGCGCGGGCTTCTCCGTCGTGATCAGCCCGACCAGGGTCAGCGCGCCGGCGCAGAGCAGGACCTGCATGGGCGCGCGGCGCCGGAAGACCAGCACGGCGGCGGCGAGCACCACGAGCACGAGGCCGAGCGTGGTGGGGGTGCGGGTCCCGAAGGAGGGCCCGCCGGGGCCGCGGTGCGGTTCGGCGAACGAACCGACGACCATGCAGACGAGGGCGCCCGCGGCGAGCACGCCGTCGGCGGCGAGAGGATGGGCGCGGGCCCAGCGCCGCGTGCGCCCGAACGCGCTTCCGAGGGAGGTCACGCCACCCAACGGTACGGTGCGCTCAGGACCCCCGGTGCGGCCCGGGGCGGAGCGGTCTCGGCCGGAGAACGTCTCGGCCGGAGAACGTCTCGGCCGGAGAACGGTGTCTCAGACGGAGAACGGTATGGGGTGGATCTCGTCCGCCCGGTGCCCGGCGCGCTCGTGGACGCGCTGCACCGCCTCGGCCGAGGGCGCCTCGGAGAGGCAGAAGACATCGCCGGAGGCCGGATCGGCCCAGGCGTGCTGGAAGGTGACGTTCTCCTGGCCCTCGATCGCGCGGTCGGCGTCGTGGGCCTGCCGGAGCTGGTCACTCGTGATGTCGCGCATACCGTGGTGGATGTCCATGAACGTGGCCATCGGACTCGTACCTCCAACTGACTGGGCCCCCTCGCCCCCGCCTTCCATGGTGCGCCGGGGAGCGCCCCGCCGCAGCACGGCCCGGGACGACGGTGGCCCCCCTTCACCACGGGGAACCTGGCCCCAGGGGGAACCGAGCCCTAGGAAGAAGCGGGAATCAGGCCGTCGTCGTTCAGGAGGGCCCGGACCTCCTCCAGCGTGGCGTCCGGGGACGGCAGGATCAGTTCGGACGGTTCCAGGGCGTCGGCGGGAAGCGGCTCGCCCAGTTCGCGCACCTTGGCCAGGAGCGCGTGGAAGGTGCGGCGGAAGCCGACCTCGTCGCTGCTCCTGACCTCGGCCAGCAGTTCGTCGTCCAGCTTGTCGAGCTCGGCGAAGTGGCTGTCCGCCAGCTTCACCTGGCCCTCCCCCATGATCCGTACGATCATGACGAATCCCTACTGCTTGTCGAATTTGTGCTGGCTCGGGGTGGCGTCCTGGGGGTCGGTCGCGCCGCCCTCGATCGCCTGCTTCTGGGTCGAGCCGCCGGCCAGCTCGGCCTTCATGCGCTGCAGCTCCAGCTCCACGTCCGAACCGCCGGAGATGCGGTCCAGCTCCGTCGCGATGTCGTCCTTCGCGAGCCCGGAGTGGTCGTCCAGGGCACCGGAGGCCAGCAGCTCGTCGATGGCGCCCGCGCGCGCCTGGAGCTGGGCGGTCTTGTCCTCGGCGCGCTGGATCGCCATGCCGACGTCGCCCATCTCCTCGGAGATGCCGGAGAACGCCTCACCGATCCGGGTCTGCGCCTGGGCGGCGGTGTAGGTGGCCTTGATCGTCTCCTTCTTCGTACGGAAGGCGTCGACCTTGGCCTGGAGGCGCTGCGCGGCGAGGGTCAGCTTCTCCTCCTCGCCCTGGAGGGTCTGGTGTTGCGTCTCCAGGTCGCTGACCTGCTGCTGGAGCGAGGCACGGCGGGACAGCGCCTCGCGCGCCAGGTCCTCCCGGCCGAGCGCCAGCGCCTTGCGCCCCTGGTCCTCCAGCTTGCTCGACTGGCCCTGCAACTGGTTGAGCTGCAGTTCCAGGCGCTTGCGGGACGTCGCCACGTCGGCGACGCCGCGACGCACCTTCTGCAGCAGTTCGAGCTGCTTCTGATACGAGTAGTCAAGGGTCTCGCGCGGATCCTCGGCCCGGTCAAGGGCCTTGTTGGCTTTCGCGCGGAAGATCATCCCCATACGCTTCATGACACCGCTCATGGGCTTCGCGCGCCCCCTTCTGACGGACTACAGCTCCAGCACTCCAACAGAACCCACAGTACGGGCCCTGCCTCTATTACCGCACTGTTCCAGCACGGATGCGCTCCTCCCCAAGGACGACTGCTCCGCCCCGCCATCAGGCGCAAGGAGTAGATGACCATCAGGGGACGCGGCACAAAGTCCCGTCTGTCCCAGTACAGACGCACGCCGTTGCGGGATCGTTCCCCGGCGGGGTGGGGTCCAACCGCGACACCCCGTACCCTTGGGCTTTGTGTTCCGAAGCCGCTCGAAGGAAGAGAAGGCCACCGCCACCAAGGTGACGGCGGACCTCTCCACGCCCCGCGACCCGCAGGCCCCCAAGGGCCGCCCGACCCCCAAGCGCAGTGAGGCACAGTCGCAGCGTCGGCGTGCCGTCACTCCGCCGACCGACCGCAAGTCGGCCATGAAGCAGCAGCGCGAGGCGCGCCGCGTGGATCTGGCCCGGCAGCGCGAGGCACTGGCCAACGGTGACGAGCGCTATCTGCCCGTCCGTGACAAGGGGCCCGTGCGCCGCTTCGTCCGCGACTACGTCGACTCGCGCTTCTGCGTCGCCGAGTTCTTCCTGCCGCTCGCGGTGGTGATCCTCGTGCTGAGCATGGTCCGGGTCGGCTCGCTCCAGAACATCGCGCTGCTGCTGTGGCTCGGTGTGATCGTGATGATCGTCGTCGACTCGATCGGCATCTGGCTGCGTCTGAAGAAGCAGCTCGCCGAGCGCTTCCCCGACACCCCCAAGCGCGGCGCCGTGGCCTACGGCCTGATGCGTACGCTCCAGATGCGCCGGCTGCGGCTGCCCAAGCCGCAGGTCAAGCGCGGAGAGCGGCCCTGAGCGCTGAGGTCTCCGGCTTCGCCGGCGGCTCGGCGAGCTGGCTCGCCGGGCTCGGTGGGCTGCGGAACGTGGTCCGTCAGGAGCTGGTCGCGCGCCAGCTCGACGAGCAGATAGCCGGGCGTTTCCCGGTCGGTCAGCGGCTGCGGGTGCTCGATGTCGGCATGGGCCAGGGCACGCAGGCCCTGCGGCTGGCGCGCGGCGGGCACTCCGTGACCGGACTGGAGTCGGACGCCGGGATGCTGGCCACGGCGCGCGAGGCGCTGGCCACGGAGCCGGCGGGGATACGTGAGCGGGTCAGACTGATCGAGGGCGACGGCCTGGAGACCGGGGTGCACTTCCTGCCCGGCAGCTTCGACGTCGTGCTCTGCCACGGCGTGCTGATGTACGTGAACGAGCCGGACGCGCTGCTCGCGGGGCTGGCCAGGATGCTGGCGCCGGGCGGCCTGCTGTCGCTGCTGGTACGGAACGGGGACGGCCTGGCCCTGCGACCGGGCGTGGCCGGGGACTGGGCGGGGGCGCTCGACGCCTTCGACACGGACACGTACACGAACCGGCTGGGCCTGCGGGTTCGGGCGGACCGGCTGGCGGCGCTGACGGCGACGCTGGCGGGGATCGCCGCCCCGCTGCACGTCTGGTACGGCGTGCGGGTCTTCACGGACGGGGCGGCCGACGACGCGCTGCCGCCCTCCGGCGACGACCTGGAGCGGCTGCTGGCCGCGGAGGACCGGGCGGGGCGCACCGACCCGTACCGCGGGGTGGCTGCGCTGCTGCACCTGTGCGGGGTACGCGGCTGAACGGAGACGGGGCCCGGCAGCGCAACGGGCCCGGGTCCCCAGGACACGGGCTCCCGGGACCAGGCTTCCAGGACCGGGCTTCCAGGACCGATGAACGGAGGCACTCTCCGCTCAGGTGATCGGGCCGCCACCGCGTCCTTACCGGAGTGACCACAGTGAACAGCGCGGGGACGACCGGCGCGGAACATGACGACGCGGAGAAAGCCCGCCCGGAGAAAGCCGCCCCGGACACGGCCCCCGCAGAAAACGCCGGCCTGGAGAAGGCCCCCGCGGAGAATGCCGACCCGGACAAGGCCCCCGCGGCGAAGGGCGGCCCGGAGAAGGACCCCGCGGCGAAGGACCTGAAGGGCGGCGCACCCCGGACGCCGCCGCTGCCCGCCCGGGAGACCTGGAGCGCTCTCTACCGGCACTTCCGGCCGTACCGCGGGACCGTCGCCCTCGGCGGCCTCCTCGCGCTGATCGGCGCGGCGAGCGGGCTGGCGCAGCCGCTCGCCGCGCGGGAGCTGGTGGACCGGCTCGGCGGGGACTCCTCGATCACCGGGATCCTGCTGCTCCTCACGGCCCTGGTGCTGTTCGGCACCGCGGTCGAGGCGGTCGGCTCGTACCTTCTGGAGCGGACCGCCGAGTCCGTCGTGCTGGCCGCCCGCCGCACCCTGATCGGGCGGCTGCTGCGGCTGCGGCTGCCCGAGGTGGAGCGGACGCAGCCGGGCGATCTGATGTCCCGGATCACCTCGGACACGACGCTGCTGCGCGCGGTGACGACGCAGTCGATCGTCTCGGCCGCCACCGGCGGTCTGGCGTTCCTCGCGACGATCGCGCTGATGGGCTGGCTGGACCCGGTGCTGCTCGGGGTCACCCTCGGGGTGATCGTGGTGATCGGCGCCGCCGTGGCGCTGGTGATGCCCCGGATCTCGCGGGCGGCGAAGCGCTCCCAGGAGGCCGTCGGCCATATCTCGGCGGTGCTGGAGCGGGCCTTCGGGGCGTTCCGTACGGTCAAGGCGTCGGGCGCGGAGGAGCGGGAGACCGCCGTGGTGGAGGCGGCCGCGCGGGAGGCGTGGCTGCACGGGGTCCGGGCGGCGAAGTGGCAGTCGGTGGCCGGGTCCTCGGTCGGGCTCGCGGTGCAGGTGTCGTTCCTGGCGGTGCTGGGGATCGGCGGGGCGCGGGTGGCCTCGGGGGCGATCTCCGTCTCGACGCTGGTGGCGTTCCTTCTGTTCCTCTTCTACCTGATCGACCCGGTGTCGAAGCTGGTGGGCGCGGTGACGCAGTACCAGGTGGGGTCGGCGGCGGTGGCGCGGCTCGTGGAGGCGGAACAGCTGGAGACGGAGCAGTTGGAGACGGAACAGCCGGAGCCGGGGACGCGCGGCCCGCGGACCGGGGAGGGGGCGGCAGTCGCCGCCGGACCCGCCTCGGTGGTCTTCGAGGACGTCACCTTCCGGTACCGCGAGGAGCTGCCGTACATCCACCACGGTGTCTCCTTCGAGGTGCCGGGCCCCGGGATGACCGCCTTCGTCGGCCCGTCCGGCGCGGGCAAGACCACCGTCTTCGGGCTGGTGGAGCGGTTCTACGAGGCGACCGGCGGCCGAGTGCTGGTGGACGGCCGGGACGTACGGGAGTGGCCGCTTCCCGAGCTGCGCGCCGCCATCGGCTACGTCGAGCAGGACGCGCCCGTGCTGGCCGGGACGCTCCGCGAGAACCTGGTCTTCGCCGCGCCGGACGCCACCGAGGAGGAGATCCGGGAGGTTCTCGTACGGGCCAGGCTGGACGGGCTCGTCGACCGGCTCCCGGACGGTCTGGAGACACTGGTCGGCCACCGCGGCTCGAAGCTGTCCGGCGGCGAGCGGCAGCGCGTGGCGATCGCGCGGGCGCTGCTGCGCCGACCGCGGCTGCTGCTCCTGGACGAGGCGACGTCACAGCTCGACGCGGTCAACGAGCTGGCGCTGCGCGATGTGGTGGCGGAGGCGGCGCGCGAGGTGACGGTGCTGGTGGTGGCGCACCGGCTGTCGACGGTGACGCTCGCGGACCGGATCGTGGTGATGGACGCGGGCCTGGTCCGCGCGGTGGGCACGCACGAGGAGCTGGTGGCGAACGATCCGCTGTACGGGGAGCTGGCGGCGACGCAGTTCCTGGCGGCGGGGCGCTGACCGCCGCTCCGGCAGCCGGGCCTCCGGCGGGACCCCGGCCAACTCTGCTGCGCGCCTTCGAGGCGGGCCCCTGATCGGCGGCGCAACGCGAGCCGATCCGGGGGTCAAACGGGATAATCCCGGCATGGATGCTTCCCTCCCCTCCCGCCGCCGGCGCCGCCACGCACACCGGGTGCCGCTGTCCCTGACCGCCGCGCTCTGCGTGGTCGCCCTGGCCGGCGGCTGCTCCACACCCGGCACCGCCGCGCCGGTCGCCGCCGAGCGGGCCGCGCACCCCGCCCGGCCCGCGCAGGCCACGCCCGGCTCCGGGACCGGTCTCCAGGGCGACTACGAGACGGTGATCAGGAACGTCCTGCCCTCGGTCGTGCAGATCGAGGCCGGGAACAGCCTGGGCTCGGGCGTCATCTACGACGGGCAGGGCCACATCGTCACCAACGCCCATGTGATCGGCGGCGGGCGGACGTTGACGGTGACCGTCGCCAACAGCGAGCAGCCGCTGCGCGCCAGGCTGGTCTCCAGCTTCCCCGAGCAGGATCTCGCCGTCATCAAGCTCGACGCCGTGCCGCGCGGGCTGAAGCCCGCGACGTTCGGCGACACGGCGAAGGTGGCGGTCGGTCAGATCGTGCTCGCCATGGGCTCGCCGCTCGGGCTGTCGAGCAGCGTCACCGAGGGCATCGTCTCGGCGGTCGGCCGGACCGTCAGCGAGGGCGGGGCGGGCGGCGGTACGGGGGCCACCATCGCCAACATGGTGCAGACCTCGGCGGCGATCAATCCGGGCAACAGCGGGGGCGCGCTGGTCAATCTGGACAGCGAGGTGATCGGCATCCCCACGCTGGCCGCGACCGACCCGGAGCTGGGCAACGGGGCCGCGCCCGGGATCGGCTTCGCGATCCCCGTGTCGATGGTGCGGACGGTCGCCGACCAGATCATCGAGCACGGCCGGGTCGTCGACTCGGGCCGGGCGGCACTGGGCATCACGGGGCGTACGGTGGTCGGTCCCGAATTCCAGCCGGCGGGCGTCGCGGTCGTCACGGCGCGCAAGGGCGGCGCGGCGGCGGAGGCGGGGATCAGGGCCGGGGACATCATCACCGCGATCGACCGGACACGGGTGACGACGATCGCCTCGCTCTCCGAGATCCTCGCGTCGGACAAGCCGGGGCAGCGGGTGAAGGTGACCTTCACCCGGGGCGGCGCGACCAGGACGGTGGAGGCCACGCTGGGCGAGATGTGACGCGGGGCCGTACGTCCGGGGGCTCCCCGGACGTACGGCCCCGTGCCCGCAGCGGTCTCCCCGGATGTACGGCCCCGTGTCCGCAGGGCTCCCCCGGGCGTACGGCCCCGCGTTACGCGTCGGCCCCACGGCCCCGCCTCCGCGCCGACGAGGCGGACTCACGGACGCGTGGCTCAGCCCGCGTCGGCCTGGAGGCTCATCGGGCCGTACACCTTGCTGCCGTCCTCGAAGAGCGACACCTGGTCGGCGCCGCCGTCCAGGAGCTCTCTCCAGACCTCGCCGACCCATGACTCGGCGTCGCCCTGCGTCGTGAACTCCTCCGGCTCCACCGCCGGCGGGACCTCCGTCCCGTCGGCCTTCTCGAACCGCCACATCCACGCCATGTGCGCCTCCCGGCTCCCGCGGAACTGATCGATCTACCTGCCCGCAGCGTAGCCGGGCGCGCACCGTACGCGGTGACGCGGGAGGATCATCTCTGTGGAACTGACTCTGCTCGGCACCGGTGCCCCCACCGGACTCCCCCGCCCCCACTGCCCCTGCGCGGCGTGCGCCACCGCGCGCGGCCCGTGGGCCCGCGCCGCCACGGCCCTCCTCGTGGACGGTGTGCTGCTGCTGGACCTGACCCCGGGGGCCGCGCTCGCCGCGGCCCGCGCCGGGCACTCCCTGGCGGGGGTACGTCAGGTCCTGCTCACCCATCCGCACGACGGCCCCGCGGTCGAGTTGCCCGCCGGGCTGCCGTCGGCCGGGCGGGTCGCGGACGGCCGGGTGCTGACGCTGCTCAGCGGCCACCGGGTGCGGGCGGTGGCGATGGACGCGCCGGGCACCGGGTACGAGGTGACGGGCCCCGGCGGCGAGCGGCTGCTGCATCTTCCGCCGGGCGGGGCGCCGGCCGGGGTGGCCTCCGGCAACGGCCGTACGCGGGCCGCGACCGCCCCGTACGACATGGTCGCCGCCGATGTGATCGGCCGCCCGGACGCGGTGGCGCGGCTGCGCGCGGCGGGCGCGATCGGCCCCGCCACGGATGTCGTCGCCGTCCATCTCGACCACGACGTACCGCCGGGGCCCGAGCTGGTGCGGCGGCTGGCGGCGGCGGGCGCGCGGGCCGTCCCCGACGGGACGACGCTGACGGTGGGCGCGTACCACCCCGTCCCCGAGGTGCCGCGCCGCACGCTGGTGACGGGCGGGGCGCGTTCGGGCAAGTCCTGGGAGGCGGAGCGGCGGCTGGCGGCGTTCCCCGGGGTGCTGTACGTGGCGACGGGCGGCGGACGTGAGGGCGACGCGGAGTGGGAGGAGCGGGTCCGTACCCACCGCGAGCGCCGCCCCGGCTCCTGGCGTACGGCCGAGACCTGCGACCTGGTCCCGCTGCTGGCGGAGGAGGGCCCGCCGCTGCTGATCGACTGCCTGTCGCTGTGGCTGACGGACGCGATGGACCGCGTCAACGCGTGGGACGACGCGGCCTGGTCCTCGGGCGGCGAGAAGGCGCTGCGCGAGCGGACCGGGGAGCTGGTCGCGGCGGTGCGGGCGACGCGGCGCACGGTGGTGGCGGTGACCAACGAGGTGGGCGCGGGGGTGGTCCCGGCCACCCGCTCGGGGCGCCGCTTCCGCGACGAACTGGGCCGGCTGAACGCGGCCGTCGCGGACGAGTGCGAGCAGGTGCTCCTGGTGGTGGCGGGCCAGGCCCTCGCCCTGCGGTGACACCCCGTCGTCGGGCGCGGCGCGGCCCGGTACTGTCGCCGGATGAGTTCGCTTAATCTCGATGACTTCTCCGATCTGATCGAGCGCCCCGACAGCGGTACCCGGCGCGACGCCGAGGAACGCAGGGAGCGGCTGGTCGTGGCACCGGGGGCGCTCGGGCGCCTCGACGAGTTGGGTGAGTGGCTCTCGGCGGCGCAGGGGTCCGTGCCGGTGAGGGCGGTGGAGCAGCCGCGCGTGGTGCTGTTCGCCGGGGATCACGGAGTCGCCGGGCTCGATGTGTCGGGCCGGCCCGCGGGCAGCGCGCACGCGCTGGTGCGCGCCGTGCTGGACGGAGCGAGCCCCGTCGCCGTGCTGGCCCGCCGGGCCGGGGTGTCCGTACGGGTGGTGGACGCCGGTCTCGACTGCGATCCGGCGCTGCTGCCCGAGGAGGTCGTGCGCCACCGGGTGCGGCGCGGCAGCGGGCGGATCGATGTCGAGGACGCGCTGACCCGGGACGAGGCGGAGCGTGCCGTACGGCTCGGGATGGCGATCGCGGACGAAGAGGCGGATTCGGGGACGGATCTGGTGGTCCTCGGGGATCTCAGCGTGGGCGGTACGACGGTCGCGGCCACCCTGATCGCGGCGCTGTGCGGCACGGACGCGTCGGTGGTGACGGGGCGCGGCGGCGCGGGCATCGACGATCTGGCGTGGATGCGCAAGTGCGCGGCGGTACGGGACGCGCTGCGCCGGGCCCGGCCGGTGCTCGGGGATCAGATGGAGCTGCTGGCGACGGTGGGCGGCGCGGACCTGGCGGCGATGACGGGGTTCCTGCTGCAGTCGGCGGTGCGCCGGATGCCGGTGATCCTGGACGGTGTGGTGTCGGCGGCGTGTGCGCTGGTGGGGCAGCGGGCGGCGTTCCGGGCCCCGGACTGGTGGCTGGCGGGGCAGTTGAGCGGCGAGCCCGCGCAGGCGAAGGCGCTGGACCGGATGGCGCTCAACCCGCTGCTCGACCAGGGCGTCACTGTGGGCGAGGGTTCCGGGGCGCTGCTGGCGCTTCCGCTCGTCCAGGCGGCGGCCGCGCTCGCGGCGGAGCTGCCGGAGCGGCCTGGGCCCGAGGCCACGGAGGGGGCCGGGGGCGCCGGTGAGGCCGGTGGGACCGCCGGGTCCGACGTGGTGACCACGTAGGAGCGGGGCATCGGATGCGGCGGCAGGGACGGGCCGCCGCATCACCCGGCATGCAGCGCGATGCCCCATATGATCGCGTTTCATGGGAGAAGTACACGTGCTTGCCGAACGGTCGGCCCGGGAGAGCGCCCCGGGTCAGGCGGACAGTAAGGGCCGGGGCACGGTCCTTTCGCGGCGCGCCGCGGCGTACGCCGTCTGGTATCTGCGGACCGTCACCTTCATCAACTTCCTGAGCGCCGTCTGGGTCTCGCTGGGCCAGGATCTGCGGCGGCACAACGTGGACGACTACTTCACGCCCTATCTCCTGACGGCGGGGTTCGCGTCCGGGCTCTTCACGCTGTTCCTGGCGATCACGATGCGCCGCCGCAAGCGCGCCGCGTGGATTCTCAATCTGGTGATCTCGGGGCCCTTCCTGCTGCTGTTCTCGTTCGCGATGACCTTTCCCGAGCTGCGGCAGCACGTGCAGAACTGGGTCTCGCTGGGGCTGACGGCGTCGTTCGTCGCGGCACTGCTGCTGGGGCGGCGGGCGTTCTACGCGAAGGGCGACCGGGCCAATCCGCGGCTGGCCGCGGCGGTGGCGGCGGGCGGGCTGCTGGTGACCTCGCTGGTGGCGGCGGTGCTGGTCACCGTCACGAACACGGCGCACGGCGGCTCGTCGTTCACCGAGCGGTGGCGGTACGGCACGATGCGGCTGGTCTCGCTGGCGGCGGACGAGACGCGGTTCCCGGGGATCGCCACCCCGGGCTGGGTCGACGTGGTCGTCAACGTGCTCTCGACGCTGCTGCTGCTGGCGGTGGTGTACGCGGCGTTCCGGGCGCGGCGCGCGGTGGATCCGCTGACGGTGGACGACGAGGCGCGGCTGAGGGTGCTGCTCGCCCGGCACGGCGAGCGGGATTCGCTGGGGTACTTCGCGCTGCGCCGCGAGAAGAGCGTCATGTGGTCCCCGACGGGCAAGGCGGCCGTCGCCTACCGCGTGGTGGGCGGGGTGTCGCTGGCGTCCGGGGATCCGATCGGCGATCCGGAGGCGTGGCCGGGGGCGATCACGCCCTGGCTGGCGCAGGCGCGGGTCCACGGGTGGATCCCGGCGGTGATGGGGGCGAGCGAGGAGGCCGGGACGATCTACGCCCGGCATGGCATGGACGCGCTGGAGCTGGGCGACGAGGCGCTGGTGGAGACCGCCGGGTGGGCGGTCGCGGGGCGCCCGCCGGGGCAGCCGTCCGCGCTCAAGGGGCGGGCGATGCGGACGGTGCGGCAGGCGTACAACCGGGTCGCCCGGGCCGGTTACCGGGTCCGGATCCGGCGTCATGAGGACATCCCCGCCGAGGAGATGGCAGGGCTGCTGCGGCGCGCGGACGACTGGCGCGACGGCGCCACCGAACGGGGTTTCTCGATGGCGCTGGGCCGGCTCGGGGATCCGGACGACGGGCGCTGCGTGATGCTCGAATGCCTGGACGGGGAGGGCGAGTTGAGGGCGGTGCTGAGCTTCGTGCCGTGGGGGCCGAACGGGCTCTCGCTCGACCTGATGCGCCGTGACCGGGACAGCGAGAACGGTCTGATGGAGTTCATGGTGATCGAACTCCTCCAGCGCTCCGGCGAGATCGGGATCGCGCGGGTCTCGCTGAACTTCGCCATGTTCCGGTCCGTCTTCGAGCGGGGCGCGAAGCTGGGCGCCGGGCCGGTGCTGCGGCTGTGGCGTTCGCTGCTCAGTTTCTTCTCCCGGTGGTGGCAGATCGAGTCGCTGTACCGCGCCAACGCCAAGTACCGGCCGGTCTGGGAGCCGCGTTTCATGCTCTTCGAGAAGAGCGCCGACCTGCTGCGCATCGGGCTCGCGGCGGGGCGCGCCGAGGGCTTTCTGGAGGCGCCGGGGCTGCCGGGGTGGCTGCATCGCCGGCGGCTGGAGAGCCGCCGGTGACGGTGGGGGCGAGGGGGGCGGCGCTCCGTACGCGGCTGCGCCGGTTCGCCCGGCGGGAGTGGGGGCCGCTGCTGACCACGGTGGGGACCACGTTGTCGAAGCGGGGGGCGCGGGCGGTCCCGATGACGCTGACGGCGGTGGGGCTGACGGCGCTGGCGCAGATCGCGCAGAACCAGCCGTGGGGGTACCGGCCGGTGATGGACCTCGGCGCGGTACGGGCCGAGGATCCGCTCGGGGCGGCCCTGCTCCGTACGCCACTGTCGCTGTTCGTACCGGCGCTCGACCTGCCGGTGTGGGGCGCGCTGGCACAGATCCTGCTGGTGTTCGGGGTCGCGGAGATCTGTCTGGGCCGGTGGCGGACGCTGGTGGTCGCGTACGTGGCGACGCTGGCCGGGACGCTGTACGCGCGGGTCGGCGTCGCGCTGGGGCCGGGGGCGTTCCTGGGGCTGCCCGCGTCGGACGCGGAGATCGTCGACACGGGTCCTTCGGCGGCGGTGGTGGGACTCGCCCTGGTGGTGTGCCGGCGCTACCGGGCGCGGTGGACGGCGGGGGTGCTGCTCGTGGCGCTGGTCGGGGAGTGCGTGCTCAAGGACAATCTGGCGGGCCGGGAGCATCTGGCGGCGGCGTCGGCGGTGCTGGCGCTGCTCGCCGTACTGGAGCGGAGACGGCGCGGCGGACTCCGGCCCCGGGCGAGGTGACGGCCGGCCGGCGCGTCGTCAGCGGGGCAGCCGCCCCGGGCCGTCCGGCCCGGCGGGGGTGTCAGCGGGGCCGCCGATCCAGTCCTGTACGCGGCGGCGCGGGCCCGCCCAGCGCAGGTCGCGGCGGTGGGCGCGCAGTTCCGCCCGCGCCCGTGCCCGGGGGCGGCGCCGGTAGCAGCGGCGGGCGTACGGCGATCCGGGCCGGGCCAGCCGGAGCGCGCCGATGAGCGCGACGAAGGGCACGAGCGTGCCGATGAGGGCCATGCGGAGCTTGCCCTTGCAGAGCGCGATCAGCACGAAGCCGAAGTTGACCAGGATCGTGAGGATCGCGGAGCCGCGGTTCTCCCGCTCATCGGGAGTGAGCGAGCTGACGTCGAGCGGGGAGAATCCGCTCAGGACGAGCAGGGCGAGCGCGGCGGCCAGGATCACGACCTCCACGCTCCGGCGGCCCTGTTCGCTCCAGTAGACGTCGTCGAGGTGGAGGATCAGCGCGAACTCGTCGAGTACGAGCCCCGCGCCGACGCCGAAGACCACGGCGCAGACGCAGGCGGTGACCCCGTGGCGTCCGCTGCCGACGGCGCCGAAGCCGCCCACCACGGTGAGGATCACACCGGGGACCACGTGGTGGATGTGCACACCGCCCGGCGCGATGTTCCGGAACGGGCCCCTACCGGCGCGGATGAGCCGGGTGACCGTACGCGTCACCAGGAACGTGAGGACGAACGAGGCGAGGGCGAGCAGCGTGGGGAGCTTGCCGGGATCGGTGATGTTCCGCTGGAACCAGTCCCCCATGCCGGCCACTCCCGCATCACCGATCGCACCCATTGATCACGTATGCGCAATTTAGCGCGTTTCGCCGCCCCGGCCCGGCGTCCGCCCCAGGCACGGCGCCCACCCGGCCCTGCCCCCGCCCCCGCCCCCCCGGCCCGGCGTCCGCCCTGCCCCCGGGCCGCCGCCGGCGCCCGGCTACCCTTCCCGCGATGACCTCCACCGACGCGAACGGCCGCGCCTCGCTCGCCGACGGCCTGCGCTTCGCGTTCGGCACCCTCACCGTGTTCCCCGTCCGCGTGGCGCGCTGGGACCGCCCGGCCGCGCGCGCCGGGATGCTGAGCGCCCCGGCCGCCGGGCTCGCCGTGGGCGGCTGCGCGGCGGCGGCCTCGGCGCTGCTGCTGCTCGCGGGCGCCTCGCCCCTGTCGGCCGGGGTGGCGGCTGTCGCCGCGCCCGCCGTCCTCACCCGGGGGCTGCACCTCGACGGTCTCGCGGACACCGCGGACGGCCTGGGCAGCGCCAAGCCCGCCGAGGGCGCGCTGCGGATCATGAAGCGGTCGGACATCGGCCCGTTCGGGGTGATCACCCTGCTGCTGGTGCTGCTCGCGCAGGTGGCGGCGGTCGCGGAGCTGTACGGCCAGAGCGTGGCCCGGGGCGCGGTGGCGACCGTGCTGGCCGGGCTCACCGCCCGGCTCGCGCTCACCCTCGGCTGCCGTACGGGCGTCCCGCCGGCCCGGCCCGAGGGGCTGGGCGCCGCGGTGGCCGGCACGGTGCCGGTGCGGGCCGCGTGGTGCGCCGCGCTCCTGGTCACGGGCGTGGCCGCGGCGGCGGGCGGGCTCTTCGGGGCGGCCGGCGCCGTGCACCACGCGCTGGCGGTGGTGGCCGGGCTCGGTGCGGCGGCGCTGCTGCTGGCGCACTGCGTACGGCGCTTCGGCGGGGTCACCGGAGATGTGTTCGGCGCGCTCGCGGAGACGGCCGCGACGGCGACGCTCGTCGCGCTGACGCTCGGCTGACCCCGTACCGCGCGCCGTACCGCGCACCTGCGGAAAGTACGGCGCGCGACCGTCGTACGGAGCCGGTCCGGCGGGCGTCGTACGGAGCCGGTCCGGCGGGTATCCCGAAACGTGCGGAACACCCCCACAGACGAGTGAACCGCCGCCGCTGTGAAGCCCGTCCATCACCGAGCGTAGGCTCAATCCCGCCGCGCGGCCGGAACGGGCCGCCGCGGCGGGCACGACCGGCGCAACCCCCCGGTCGTCGAGAACTCAATGAAAGCGAGATTTCACCACCGTGACTGCTCTCACTCTTAAGCCCGCCGGCGTGGCGACCCTGCGCGCCGACGCGATCGTCGTCGGCGTCGCGAAGGGCGCCAAGGGGCCGGTGGCGGCACCGGGCTCCGAGGCCGTGGACACGGCGTTCGACGGGAAGCTCGCCGCCGTTCTGGAGACACTCGGTGCCTCCGGCGGCGAGAGCGAGGTGACCAAGCTGCCCGCGCAGGGCGATCTGAAGGCCCCGGTCGTCATCGCGGTCGGCCTCGGCCCCGTACCGGAGAAGGACGAGACGTACGGCGCCGAGACGCTGCGCCGGGCCGCCGGTGCGGCGGCGCGCGCCCTCTCCGGCGTCAAGAAGGCCGCGTTCGCGCTGCCCGTCGAGACGGTCGAAGACATCGAGGCGATCGCCGAGGGCGCGCTGCTCGGCGCGTACGCCTTCACCGCGTACCAGGGCGGCCAGAAGAACGCGAAGAAGGGCGAGGGCCCCAAGCAGCCGCTCGCCGAGGTGGTGCTGGTCGGCGCCAAGCCGCGTGACAAGGCCCACAAGCGGGCCGCCGAGCGCGCGATCGCGCTGGCCGAGGAGGTCAACCGCGCCCGTGACCTCGTGAACACCCCGCCGAACGACCTCACGCCCGAGTCCTTCGCCGCCGTGGCCACCGCCGCGGGCAAGGAGAACGGCATCAAGGTCCAGGTCCTGGACGAGAAGGCGCTGGCCAAGGGCGGCTACGGCGGCATCCTCGGCGTCGGCCAGGGTTCGGCCAACCCGCCGCGCCTGGTGAAGCTCGCGTACACGCACCCCGACGCGGCGAAGACGCTCGCGCTCGTCGGCAAGGGCATCACCTACGACTCGGGCGGCATCTCGCTCAAGCCCGCCGGGCACAACGAGACGATGAAGTGCGACATGAGCGGCGCCGCCGCCGTGTTCGCCACGGTCGTCGCCGCGGCGCGCCTCGGCCTGCCGGTCAACATCACCGGGTGGCTGGCGCTGGCCGAGAACATGCCGTCGGGGTCGGCGACCCGCCCCGGTGACGTGCTGCGCATGTACAGCGGCAAGACCGTCGAGGTCCTCAACACCGACGCCGAGGGCCGGCTCGTGCTGGCGGACGCGCTGACCCGCGCCTCGGAGGAGAACCCGGACGCGATCGTGGACGTGGCGACGCTGACCGGCGCGATGGTGCTGGCGCTGGGCAACCGCACCTTCGGGATCATGTCGAACGACGACGCGTTCCGCACCTCGCTCCACGAGATCGCCGAGGAGGCGGGCGAGGCCTCGTGGCCGATGCCGCTCCCCGCCGACCTGCGCAAGGGCATGGACTCCCCCACCGCGGACATCGCGAACATGGGCGAGCGGATGGGCGGCGGGCTGGTCGCGGGCCTCTTCCTGAAGGAGTTCGTCGGCGAGGGCATCACCTGGGCCCACCTGGACATCGCGGGCCCGGCCTTCCACGAGGGCGCCCCGTACGGCTACACCCCCAAGGGCGGCACGGGCTCCTCGGTCCGCACGCTGGTGCGGCTGGCGGAGCGCACCGCCGCGGGCGACCTGGGCTGATCCCGGGGGCACCCCGGGCGGGGGTCGTGGTGCGGGCGGGGTGTCCGTTCGCACCGTGACCCCCGACCCCGTCGGGTCGCGCACCGTGCAAAGATGGGTAATCGGCAGGACAGGGCCCCCACCACAGGGCCGAAGACATAGCGGCCGAAGACCAGCCGCCGCCCGGTCGATGTGAGACCGCGCCCGGCGCACATGCATGGAGGACGTGACGTGGCGAACGACGCCAGCACCGTTTTCGACCTAGTGATCCTCGGCGGCGGTAGCGGCGGTTACGCCGCGGCGCTGCGCGGAGCGCAGCTGGGCCTGGACGTCGCACTGATCGAGAAGAACAAGCTGGGCGGCACCTGCCTGCACAACGGCTGCATCCCCACGAAGGCCCTGCTGCACGCCGGCGAGATCGCCGACCAGGCCCGCGAGAGCGAGCAGTTCGGCATCAAGGCCACCTTCGAGGGTGTCGACATCGCCGGGGTCCACAAGTACAAGGACGACGTGATCGCGGGCCTGTACAAGGGGCTCCAGGGGCTGGTCGCCTCCCGCAAGGTGACGTACATCGAGGGCGAGGGCCGGCTCTCGTCCCCCACCTCCGTCGATGTGAACGGTCAGCGCGTCCAGGGCCGCCACGTCCTCCTCGCGACCGGTTCCGTACCGAAGTCGCTGCCGGGCCTGGTGATCGACGGCGACCGGATCATCTCCTCCGACCACGCGCTGACGCTGAACCGCGTCCCGGAGTCCGCGATCATCCTGGGCGGCGGCGTCATCGGCGTCGAGTTCGCCTCCGCGTGGAAGTCCTTCGGCACGGACGTCACGGTCGTCGAGGGCCTGAAGCACCTGGTCCCGGTCGAGGACGAGAACAGCTCGAAGCTGCTGGAGCGCGCGTTCCGCAAGCGCGGGATCAAGTTCAACCTCGGTACGTTCTTCGACAAGGCGGAGTACACCGACACGGGCGTCCGTGTCACGCTCGCCGACGGCAAGACCTTCGAGGCGGAGGTGCTGCTGGTCGCGATCGGCCGCGGCCCGGTCTCACAGGGGCTCGGTTACGAGGAGCAGGGCGTCGCGATCGACCGCGGCTATGTCGTGGTCGACGAGTACATGCGCACGAACGTCGAGACGATCTCGGCCGTCGGCGACCTGGTCCCGACCCTCCAGCTCGCGCACGTGGGCTTCGCCGAGGGCATCCTCGTCGCCGAGCGGCTGGCCGGTCTCCAGACCGTTCCGATCGACTACGACGGCGTGCCGCGGGTGACGTACTGCCACCCCGAGGTCGCCTCCGTCGGCATCACCGAGGCCAAGGCCAAGGAGATCTACGGCGCGGACAAGGTCGTCGCCCTCAAGTACAACCTCGCGGGCAACGGAAAGAGCAAGATCCTCAAGACCGCCGGTGAGATCAAGCTCGTCCAGGTCAAGGACGGTGCCGTGGTCGGTGTCCACATGGTCGGTGACCGTATGGGCGAGCAGGTCGGCGAGGCTCAGCTCATCTACAACTGGGAGGCTCTGCCGGCCGAGGTCGCGCAGCTCATCCACGCGCACCCCACCCAGAGCGAGGCGCTCGGCGAGGCCCACCTGGCCCTGGCCGGCAAGCCGCTGCACTCCCACGACTGATGGCTCAGTCCGGGCGCGACGACCACTTCCGTACATTCGTTAGGAGCAACTGAAACCATGTCGGTTTCCGTAACCCTGCCGGCGCTCGGCGAGAGCGTCACCGAGGGCACTGTCACCCGCTGGCTGAAGGCCGAGGGCGAGCGCGTCGAGGCCGACGAGCCGCTGCTGGAGGTCTCGACCGACAAGGTCGACACCGAGATCCCCGCCCCGGTCGCCGGTGTCGTGGCGTCCATCAAGGTCGCCGAGGACGAGACCGTCGAGGTCGGCGCCGAGCTCGCCATCATCGACGACGGCACGGGCGGCCAGGCGGCGGCCCAGCCGACCGAGGCCGCTCCGGCCCCCGCCGCGGCTCCGGCCGCCCCGGCCCCCGCCGCGGCTCCGGCCGCCCCGGCCCCCGCCGCCGAGGCCCCGGCAC
>NZ_JBHYZP010000023.1:16120-163536 GCF_042752355.1 Streptomyces sp. NPDC059255 | reverse complement strand
CGCTCGGGCTGCAACATCGCGTGCGGCGGGCCGCCCGCCTCAGCTCCCCCCCCCGCGCCCCCCCTCCGTGTGCGTGGCCGGTGACGTCAGTCGGGGACGCGCAGTTGGTCCTCGGCGAGTTCGAGCGCGTGCTTGAGCACCTCGCATGCCTGGATGTGGTTGCCCGACTCCTGCAGCAGATCGGCCAGTCGGCGGCAGACCAGCAGGGCATCGGGACCGTAGATCTTGTGCACCTGCTGGAACGCCTGCTCCAGCACCTCGATGGCCTCGCGGGTCTGGCCGTTCTCGGCCAGCATGTCGGAGAGTTCGAGCTGGACGGCGAGCAGGTTCCGCTCCCCGTCCGGCACCTGTTCCTGCAGCGCCAGCCGGAGCACGGGCAGCGCGTCCCGGCTGCGTCCGGCGGCACGCAGCATCCGGGCGACTCCCAGTCCCGCCGCCACCATGGCGGCCCGTACGTCGGTGGCGAGTACGGGGCCCGCGGGGACATCGCGGGTGGCGCGGGCCCGGTTGCGGGCCAGCGGGAGCCGGCCGACGCCGTTCTCCTGGGAGCGCTGGGGCAGCGGCCGGTTCTTCGCGCGCAGGCGCTCTTCGAGGACGCGGTGGAGCGTGTCCAGGTCGATCAGCTCGGGCCCGTCCTCGATGCCGTCGCGCAGCAGCGTCAGCATCTCGCCGGTGAAGGCGGTGTGGCGCTCCCCTTCGAAGGCGAGGGCGACCCGGTCGCGGGGTGACGCGGTGAGGACGTAGGCGCCGTCCACGGCTGCCTGGGCCGCGAGGACCTCGTCCCCGGCCGCGAGCGTCCGGGCGGCGCGGCCGCTGAAGCAGCAGTCGAGGACGACGATCTTGCGCCGGGCGCGGGCCGAGCGCAACGCGGTCCGTACATGCTGGTACGCCACGGCGGTGTAGCCGGTGTTCTCGCGGGATCCGACGAGCCCCAGATAGAGATCTGCCGATTCGGAGTCCCGCATGCCGTGTCCGGTGTAGTACACGACGAGCGTGTCCAGAGCCTGCTCGGCCGCCTGGTGCACGGGGTCGAGCATCGCCGAGGCACTCTGCGGGTCGGTGACCGTCACGCAGTGCTGTTCGGGCAGCCCCCACACCGTGGCGTCGCAGAGGACCGCCGCCAGATCGGTGACATTCTCCTGGACCGCGGGCAGCGCGGGCAGGTGCCGGTAGGCAGCCGTGCCGATGAGGACGGCTCTGGATGCCGCCGGGTCAGGCAGTCCCACCATCGCCGTCGGTCTCCTCGGCCCGGTCGAGCAGTTCGACGACGCTCCGCAGTGTCGCGGGGTCGGCCGCGGCGTCTCCCGACAGTTCGATCTCGGCGTCGCCGCGGCGCAGCACGACGGCGGGCGCCGCCTGCCGGCGGGAGGTCTGCCACTGGAGTACGGACACGACGAGAGAGGCGGTGGAGACGGCGGTGCCGACGGCGAGCTGCAGCAGGTCGAACCCGGTGCCCATCTCCCCGGGGGCGATCGGGGCCGGGCCGCGGATCGCGCCCCGTACATCCCGGTCGAGGCTTTCGTCCTCGGTCAGCCAGCTCAGCAGTGAGCGCAGTTCGGCCTCCGGGCCCGCTCTCTCCGGTGCTCCGTCGACCCGGACCTCGTACTCAGGCATGCTCCCCGTCCTCATTTCTCCTGGTCGATGTGTGCGCTGACGCGCGAGAACAGTTCCAGCGCCGGTCCGCCCGCCCCGAGCCTCGCCAGGCAGACCGCCTGCCAGTACTGGCAGGCCAGGGTCGTCGGGTGGCCGGGGCCGAGCGACGAAAGACAGACCTGGGTGATGGCCGAGAGCATCTGCACGGCCTCCTGGAGCCGGCCGCGCAGCACGAGGGTGACCGCTTCGCGCAGCCGGGAGGCCGCGTCCTGCGGGGTCATGCTGCCCAGCACCATGCGGCGGGTGGTGTCGCTGAGTGTCAGGGGACGGAAGGGGTTCTCGTGCCCGGCTCGCTGCGCGGGCACCCCGGCCTCGTCCCAGCCGTACTCGGGCGTTCCGCTCGGTCCTGGCGAACCCACCGGAGCCGCCCCGGCGTCGAGGGCGCCCGGCGGGTACCGGTCGAACACCTGCTTGACGGCGGCGTCCCTGAGGCGGCCGGCGACCCATTCGCTCAGGACCACCTGACCGTCGCCCGCGAGCGGGGCGAGCAGCAGCGCGACCTCGTCGGCCGTCCGGGGCCGTGCGGCGGCCTCCTGAGCGCACAGCCGGTCCACCAGGGCTCTGAGCTCGCGCGGGTACGGAAGGTCCCGGCGGTGCTCCAGCCGGGGAATACCCGCGCCTATGGCGTGTTCCACCACGGCGCCGACCGACAGGTCACCGCCGAACGGCACCTGTCCCGTCATCATCAGGTAGGCGCAGGCACCCAGACCGTACAGATCGGCCGTCCTGCTCGGCGGCGCGCCCCGGATGATCTCGGGCGCCATGAACTGCGGGGTGCCCACGAAGCCCGTGAACCGGGTGATGGCGGACTCCCCCGCCAGCCTGGCCAGTCCGAAGTCCTGGAGGACGACACGGCCCCCGCCGGTGATGCCCACGTTGGTGGGTTTCACGTCGCGGTGCAGCACTCCGGCCTCGTGCGCCGCGCCGAGGGCCCTGGCCATGCCGAGGGCCACCCAGCACACCGCGTCCGGCGGTAAGGGCCCGGTCTCCTGGACGAGCCGCGCCAGGTCCACGCCGTCGAGGAGTTGCATGACGAGGTACGGGATGCCGTCGTGGACCCCCTCGTCGTAGAGGGTCACCACGGACGGGTGATCGATGCGGGCGAGGGCGCGTGCCTCTTGGACGAAGCGCCTGAGCGCCGTCTCGTCCCGGGACGGGCCTCCGATCGCGGAGAGCACCTTGACGGCCACGCGCCGGCCGAGACGGGTGTCCTCGGCCTCGTACACGGCGCCCATGCCGCCCCGGCCGAGCAGCGCGACGGGCCGGTAGCGGTCCGCGATCAGTGTCTCGATGTCCATCCGGTCCCCCTCCGGCCGCTGGTCGGTCCGCGCTCAGGGCCTGCGGGCCGAGGTGACGCGGTAGACGTCGTAGACGCCCTCCACGCCCCGTACCGCCTTCAGTACGTGGCCCAGGTGCTTCGGGTCACCCATCTCGAAGGTGAAGCGCGAGGTGGCGACCCGATCCCGGGAGGTCTGGACGGCGGCGGAGAGGATGTTGACGTGCTGGTCGGAGAGGACGCGGGTGACGTCCGACAGGAGCCGGGAGCGGTCCAGTGCCTCGACCTGGATGGCGACGAGGAAGACCGAGGACTGGGTGGGCGCCCACTCGACCTCCTTGATCCGCTCGGGCTGCTGGGAGAGCGCGTCCACGTTGACGCAGTCGGCGCGGTGGACGGAGATGCCGCTGCCGCGGGTGACGAAGCCGATGATCGGGTCACCGGGGACGGGCGTACAGCAGCGGGCGAGCTTCACCCAGACGTCCTCGACGCCCTTGACGACCACGCCGGGGTCGGCGTTGGAGCGGCGCTTGCCGCGGCTGTGGGAGGGCGGGGAGTTCTCCGCAATGTCCTCGTTGGCCGCCTCCTCGCCGCCGAGGGCCTGCACCAGCTTCTGTACGACGCCCTGCGCGGCCACATGGCCCTCGCCGATCGCCGCGTACAGGGAGGAGATGTCGGGGTAGCGCATCTCGTGCGCGAGCGTGACCAGCGAGTCCCCGGTGAGGATGCGCTGGATCGGCAGGTTCTGTTTGCGCATGGCCCGCGCGATGGCGTCCTTGCCCTGCTCGATCGCCTCGTCGCGGCGCTCCTTGGAGAACCAGGCGCGGATCTTGTTCCTGGCCCGCGGCGACTTGACGAAGCCGAGCCAGTCACGCGAGGGGCCCGCCCCGGACGCCTTGGAGGTGAAGACCTCCACCAGGTCGCCGTTGTCGAGGGTCGATTCGAGCGGTACGAGCCGGCCGTTGACCCGCGCCCCTATGGTGCGGTGGCCGACCTCCGTGTGGACGGCGTACGCGAAGTCGACGGGGGTGGCACCGGCGGGCAGCGCTATGACGTCGCCCTTGGGTGTGAAGACGAAGACCTCGTTGCGCGAGAGGTCGAAGCGGAGCGACTCCAGGAACTCGCTGGGGTCCTCGGTCTCCTTCTGCCAGTCCAGGAGCTGGCGCAGCCACGCCATGTCGTTGACGGTGTCCTGGCTCCCGCCCCGGCCGGCACTCCTGGGGACGTCGGTGCGGACCTTGGAGGCGCCCGCGACGGCCTCCTGCTTGTACTTCCAGTGCGCGGCGATGCCGTACTCGGCACGGCGGTGCATGTCGAACGTACGGATCTGGAGCTCGACCGGCTTGCCGTTGGGCCCGATGACCGTCGTGTGGAGCGACTGGTACATGTTGAACTTGGGCATCGCGATGTAGTCCTTGAACCGGCCGGGGACCGGATTCCACCGCGCGTGGACGGTGCCGAGCGCCGCGTAGCAGTCACGGACCGTGTCGACCAGAACCCGGATGCCCACCAGGTCGTAGATCTCCGCGAAGTCCCGGCCGCGGACGATCATCTTCTGGTAGACGCTGTAGTAGTGCTTCGGCCGCCCGGTGACGGTGGCCTTGATGCGGGCCGCGCGCAGGTCCGACTGGACCTCGTCGGTCACTATGGCCAGGTATTCGTCGCGTTTGGGCGCGCGCTCGGCGACCAGCCGGACGATCTCGTCGTACATCTTGGGGTAGAGGATCGCGAAGGCGAGGTCCTCCAGCTCCCACTTGATGGTGTTCATGCCCAGCCGGTGGGCGAGGGGGGCGTAGATCTCCAGCGTCTCGCGGGCCTTCTTCTCCTGCTTCTCCCGCTTGAGGTAGCGCATGGTGCGCATGTTGTGCAGCCGGTCGGCGAGCTTGATGACCAGGACACGCGGGTCCTTGGCCATGGCGACGACCATCTTGCGTACGGTCTCGGCCTGCGCGGCCTCGCCGAACTTGACCTTGTCGAGCTTGGTGACGCCGTCGACGAGGAGCGCGACCTGGTCGCCGAAGTCGCGGCGCAGGGTGTCCAGGCCGTACTCGGTGTCCTCGACGGTGTCGTGCAGCAGCCCGGCCATCAGGGTGGCGGGGTCCATGCCCAGCTCGGCGAGGATCGTGGTGACCGCGAGGGGGTGCGTGATGTACGGGTCGCCGCTCTTGCGCTTCTGCCCGCGGTGCCAGCGCTCGGCGACCTGGTACGCGCTCTCGATCTGGCGCAGCGTCGCGGTCTCGATCTTGGGGTCGTTCCCGCGTACGGTCCGCAGCAGCGGCTCCAGGACGGGGTTGTACGGCGAGGAGCGCTGCACCCCGAGCCTGGCGAGCCGGGCCCTCACCCGGTTGGAGGAGCCTCCGGAGCGCGGAGCGGCCGTGGCGCCGGGCTTGGGGGCGCTGACGGGGACGGCGGAGCGCTCGGGCGGCACGGACTTCGCGCCGTGCCGGACGGGCTGCTCGGCGGCGACCGGGGCCTTGTTCCGGGGCGCGGCGGAGCCCACCGCGGCCTGGTCGGCGGGGTGATCGGGCGTCGCGGCGGCCAGTGGCTGAACCTCGTCTGGCAAGAGCGCTCCTCGTGCGGATCCAGGTCCCCCGGTCAGGCCCGGAGGTTCCATGGTATCGACCCCGGGCGTCCCTCTCGCCCCAAGGCCGGTCTCCCGGGTCCGGCCGGGTCCGGCTCCCCGGAACGCGGGACGGGCACCCGTTTGTTCCCGGGTGCCCGTCCTGCCGTGTTCCCATGCCCGCCGGAATCCGCGTTCCGGCAGCGCTCAGAGCGTGATCAGGGCCTCCAGCGGGGCCCCGCCGAGCGCGGGTGCCAGCCGCTCGCGGCCGCCCAGGAAGCCCAGCTCCATCAGGACGGCGACGCCCACGACCTCGGCGCCGGCCCGGCGGACCAGCTCCAGGGACGCCTCGGCCGTACCGCCCGTGGCGAGGACGTCGTCGATGACGAGGACACGGTCCCCGTGCTCCAGGTCCTCGGCGTGGACCTCGATCTCCGCGGAGCCGTACTCCAGGTCGTACGTCTGCGACAGCGTCGCGCCGGGGAGCTTGCCGGCCTTGCGTACGGGGATGAACCCGACGCCCGCCCGGACCGCCACGGGGGCGGCGAGGATGAAGCCGCGCGCCTCCAGGCCGACGATCTTCGTCGCGCCGAACCGAGCGCAGAGCGCGGCGAGGGCGTCGGTCAGCGCCGTGAACGCCTTCGGATCGGCCAGCAGCGGGGTGATGTCCTTGAACACCACGCCCGGCTTCGGGTAGTCGTCCACATCACGGATGCGGCTGAGCAGCAGCTCCTGGACGCCGGTATCGGTCATCGACGCCTCCCCGATCCCGAGGGGCGGCCCCGGCCGCCGCGGCCGCGCTGGCCCGCCACGGCGGGTGCCGGAGCGGCGCCCGGGGCGTCCTGGGGGTCGTCGTCGGTGTCGTCGCCGTCCGCGGAAGAGCCGTTCAGTTCGCCTTTGGCGGCGGCCGCCGCGCGCTTGGCGAGCACCCGCTTCTTCAGCGCCTTGATCTGCGGGTCGCGTTCCTTCAGGTCCGCGACGAGCGGGGTGGCGATGAAGATCGAGGAGTACGCGCCGGCGGCGAGGCCGACGAAGAGCGAGAGCGAGATGTCGTTCAGCATGCCCGCGCCGAGGAAGCCGCCGCCGATGAAGAGCAGCGCCCCGACGGGCAGCAGCGCGACCACGGTGGTGTTGATGGACCGCACCAGCGTGCTGTTGATCGACCGGTTGGCGACCTCGCTGTAGGTCCAGCGGGTCTGCTTGGTGATCCCCTGCGCCCCCTCCTTGAGGCTGTCGAAGACGACGACCGTGTCGTAGAGGGAGTAACCGAGAATGGTCAGCAGACCGATCACCGTACCCGGAGTGACCTCGAAGCCGACCAGTGTGTAGACCCCGACGGTGATCGTGAGGTCGTGGATCAGGGCGATGAGCGCGGCGACCGCCATGCGCCATTCGAAGGCGATGGCCAGATAGATCACCACCAGGACCATGAAGATCCCGAGGCCCATCCACGCCTTGTTGGCGATGGTCGCGCCCCAGCTCGGGCCGACCAGGTCGGCGTTGATCTTCGCCTCGTCGACCTTCAGGTCCTTGGCGAGCTGGACCTTCACGGCGTCGGCCTGCTTGGTGTCCAGCTCCGTGACCTGGATCCGCATGCCGCCGTTGCCGAGCTTCTGGACGATCGCGTCGTGCCCGGACGCCTTCTGCGCGTCCTCGCGGGCCTGGACCTCCGAGACGCTCGTGCTCGGGATGGTGAAGACGGCACCGCCCTTGAACTCGATGCCCATGTTGAGCCCGCGCACCGCCAGGGCCGCGATGGCCGTGATGGTGATCAGGATCGAGATTCCGTACCAGATCTTGCGCTTCCCGATGAAGTCGTAGCCGACTTCGCCGCGGTAGAGCCGGGCGCCGAGATCGCCGAGTCGGGACATCTCACGCCTCCTTCGGGTCGGTGGGGGCGCTGACACGGCGGGCGCGGCGCAGCGGCGGCTTGGCACCGAGGCGCTTCGGGTCCAGGCCGGACCACGAGTGACCGCTGGAGAAGAACTTCGTACGGGCCAGGATCGTCATGACGGGCTTGGTGAAGAAGAACACCACGACCACGTCGAGAAGCGTGGTCAGCCCGAGGGTGAACGCGAAGCCCTGGACCTTGCCGACGGTGACGAGGAACAGCACCGCCGCGGCGAGGAACGACACGAAGTCGGAGACGAGGATCGTGCGCCGGGCGCGCGGCCAGGCCCGTTCGACGGCCGGGCGGAGCGTACGGCCCTCGCGGATCTCGTCCCGGATGCGTTCGAAGTACACGATGAACGAGTCCGCGGTGATACCGATGGCGACGATGGCGCCGCAGACCGCGGGGAGGTTCAGCGCGAAGCCGATGCCGGGGCCGAGGAGCGACATGATCGTGTACGTCATGATGCCGGAGGCGCCGAGGCTGAGGATGGCGATCGCGGAGAGACCCCGGTAGTAGGCCACCAGGTAGATGATGACCAGGGCGAGGCCGATCGCGCCGGCGATCAGACCGGCTTCGAGCTGCTCACCGCCGAGCGCGGCGGTGACCGTCGTGACGGACTGCTCCTGGAACGTCAGGGGCAGCGCGCCGTACGACAGGATGTTGCCCAGGTCCTGGGCGGACTGCTGGGTGAAGCTGCCGGAGATCTCGGCGCTGCCGCCGAGCGTCTGGCTCACCGAGGGCGCGGAGACGACGTTGCCGTCGAGCACGATGGCGAACTGGTTCATCGGCGCCTGCTGCTGCGAGAGCTTGCCGGTGATCGACTGGAACTTCTTCGTGCCGGCGCCGGTGAAGTCCATCGTGACGATCCACATGCCACGCTGCTGGTCGAGGACGCCCTTGGCGTCGTCGACGTCCGTGCCCTCCAGCTCGGCCGGGCCGAGGACGTACTTCTCCCACTCGCCGCCGGAGTTCTGGCCGCAGGCGACAATGGTGTCCTTGGGCGCCGCGCTCTGGTTGACCTCGGTGCGGGCCTTCTCATTCGTGCAGTCCAGCTCCGTGAACTTCTTCTCCAGGGCGGCGGTGGCCGCGTCGCTGGAGGGGCTCGCGGAAGGCGCGGGGGCGCCGGACTCCTTGTCCGACGGCTTGTCGGAGGACTTGTCGGACGGGCTGTCCGAGCCGGAGGCGTCGGGCGACGGCGAGGCGTCCGCCTTCAGGGCGTCCGTCACGGCGCGGCCCTGGGCGGTGGCGCTCGCGTCGGGCGACGCGGTCGAACCGTCCCCGGCCTTCTCGTCGGCCTTGTCCCCGGTGGAAGCGCTGGTCGAGGAGCTGGGAGCGGCGCTCGGCGAACCGCTGCCGGAGGGCTGCGGGGCCGTCGGGCTCCCGGCGGCGACGGTCAGCACCGGCCGGAAGTAGAGCTGGGCGGTGGTGCCGACCTGCTCACGGGCCTGCTTCTCGTTCGTGCCCCGGGGGATGTTGACGATGATGTTCTCGTTGCCCTGGGTCTGAACCTCGGCCTCCGAGACGCCAAGACCGTTGACACGCCGCTCGATGATGCTGACGGCGGTGTCCATGTTGGTCTTGTTGATCGCGTTCGGCTTGCCCGGCGTGTTCTTCGCCTGGAGCGTGATGCTGGTGCCGCCCGCGAGGTCGATCCCCAGACGTGGCGTGACATGGCCGGACCAGAACATCCCGCCCGTGAGGGCCACCATGGCAATCAGGAACAGCGCCAGGGTGCGACCTGGCCTGCCTGGGGACCCCGCTTGCCTTCGGCCCTTATTGGGTGCTGCCACCTTCTCGTTTCTCCCTGTCCAACCGCCCCCACGCCGGGTGTGCGGGGGAGCGGCCACGAAGTGTTGTGGGGACCTGCCCCCGCGGAAATCGGCGCGACCGTGAGTCGCCGGGAGCCGTTGTGCGGCCCGTCGGCGCGGACCTGCTACTTCGCGCCGGACTCGCCGTCGGTCTTGTCGGCCTTGCCGGCGCTGTCAGCGTTGTCCGTCTTGCCGTCGGACGCGTCCTCGGACTTCGCGTCGGTCTTGGCGTCGGCGGGCTCGGCGTCCGCGGTGTCCGTGCCGTCCGCGGACGCGGCGGCCTCGGGCTTCTTGCCGAGGTCGATCCTGGCCTCGTCGGCAGGACCGGTCAGCGAGGAGGCGTCGTCGGGCACGATCGGGGTGTCGGAGTCGCTCTCGTCGTCGCCGTGCACGATGCGGTTGTACTCGTCGTCGTCGAGCACCGCGCCGATGGCGTTCTTCGCGTAGACGGCGTGGACGCCGGGAGCCACCTCCAGGAGGACCATGTCAACGTGCACCTCCTTGACGGTGGCATACATGCCCCCGATGGTGCGGACGCCGGTGCCGGGCTGCATTTCGTCGCGCATCTGCGCGGCGGCCTGCTGCTTCTTCTTGGCGGACCGGGTCATCAGGAACATGGCCCCGATGAGCACGATGAAGGGGAGAAGGGTCACGAGACTCACGGGAGGGAACTTCCTTCGCACGACCGCGCTGTCGAACGGCCTGGTATACGGGGGTGGGCATGCCGCGCCGGAAGGGCGGCATCGGCGGAGTCTAAGCGAGTCCGCTTCGTTGGAACAACGCCCAGCATCGCACCCGGGTTCCTGCCCGTGCGCGTGTCCATGCCGTCACGCCCCGAACAGGCCGGGTTGTCCGGCCGCGCCCGGTGCCTGCTGGGGCGGGACGAGCCCGAGGTGCGCCCATGCCGCGGGGGTGGCGACCCGGCCGCGCGGGGTACGGGCGAGCAGTCCCTCCCGTACGAGGAAGGGCTCGGCGACCTCCTCGACGGTCTCGCGCTCCTCCCCCACGGCGACCGCCAGGGTCGACAGCCCCACGGGCCCGCCGCCGAAGAGCTTGAGCAGCGCCTGGAGCACGGCCCGGTCGAGCCGGTCGAGGCCCCGCGCGTCGACCTCGTACACCGCGAGCGCCACCCCCGCCACCTCACGGGTGATGCGGCCGTCCTCCTTGACCTGGGCGTAGTCCCGTACGCGGCGCAGCAGCCGGTTGGCGATACGGGGCGTGCCGCGGGAGCGTCCGGCGATCTCCGCGGCGCCCTCGGTGTCGATCTCCAGGTCGAGGAGCTGGGCCGAGCGGTGGATGACGCGCTCCAGCTCGGCGCTCTCGTAGAACTCCATGTGCCCGGTGAAGCCGAAGCGGTCGCGCAGCGGGGGCGGCAGCAGTCCGGCCCGGGTGGTGGCGCCGACCAGGGTGAAGGGCGGCAGCTCCAGCGGGATGGCGGTGGCGCCGGGGCCCTTGCCGACGATCACGTCGACCCGGAAGTCCTCCATCGCCATGTAGAGCATCTCCTCGGCGGGCCGGGACATGCGGTGGATCTCGTCGAGGAAGAGGACCTCGCCCTCCTGGAGCGAGGAGAGGATCGCGGCGAGATCCCCCGCGTGCTGGATCGCGGGGCCGGAGGTGATGCGGATCGGGGCGTTCATCTCGGCGGCGATGATCATCGAGAGGGTGGTCTTGCCGAGCCCGGGCGCCCCGGAGAGCAGCACGTGATCGGCGGTGGCGCCGCGGGCGAGGGCCGCCTTGAGCACGAGGTCGAGCTGGACCCGTACCCGCTCCTGCCCGACGAACTCGTCCAGCGACTTGGGCCGCAGCGCCGCCTCGACGGCCTGGTCCTCGCCGTCCGCGGACGCCCCGACCAGCCGATCGGCCGCGTCCTCCGGCGCGGGGCCCGCGCCGGCGGTGTCGTCCCAGTTCACTCAGTCTCACCTCGGGAAGAGGGCGCGTACGAGAACGCCCGGATGGAGTACATCGAGGCGGGCCGGGAGCGGGCCCGGCCCGGCCGTGCTCAACGCGTGCGGTTGAGGCTCTGGAGCGCGGCGCGCAGCAGCCGGGGCACGGGCGGCTGCTCGCCGGCCGCGAGGGCCGCCTCGGCCTCCGGGGCGACCTGGGCGACCGCTTCCTCGGCTTCCCGGCCGGCGTACCCCAGACCGATCAGCGCGGCGTGGAGCTGGTCGCTCCAGGAGGCGGCGGGCGCCCCGGTGGACTGCCGTCCCACGGTGGCGCCCAGTGGCGCGCCGAGCCGGTCCTTCAGCTCCAGCAGCAGCTTCTGGGCGCCCTTCCTGCCGATGCCGGGGACCGCCGTGAGCGCCTTCTCGTCGCCGGTGGAGACGGCGAGGCGCAGCGCGTCGGGGCTGTGCACGGCCAGCATCGCCTGGGCGAGCCGGGGCCCGACGCCGCTGGCGGTCTGCAGCAGCTCGAACACCTGGCGTTCGTCGTCGTCGGCGAAGCCGTACAGCGTGAGGGAGTCCTCCCGGACGACCAGTGAGGTGGCGAGCCTGGCCTCCTGGCCGACGCGCAGCGCGGCGAGGGTGCCGGGGGCGCACTGGACGGACATGCCGACGCCGCCGACCTCGATGACCGCGGTGGTCGGGGCGAGGGCGGCGACCTGGCCGCTGACGAACGCGATCATCGCGTGACCTTCCGGACGGGTGCGGAGGCGGGGACACGGGGCGCGCGGGCCGCGGCCTGCGCCTGCTGGAGGCGATTGATGGCGGGGGCCCGCCAGATGTGGCAGATGGCCAGTGCGAGGGCGTCCGCCGCGTCGGCCGGCCTGGGCGGCTCGGCCAGCCGCAGCAGCCGGGTGACCATCGCGCCGACCTGCGCCTTGTCGGCCCGGCCGCTGCCGGTGACGGCGGCCTTGACCTCGCTGGGGGTGTGCAGGGCGACGGGGATGCCCCGGCGTGAGGCGCAGAGCATGGCGACCGCGCTGGCCTGGGCGGTGCCCATGACCGTACGCACATTGTGCTGCGCGAACACCCGCTCCACGGCGACGTGTTCGGGCCGGTGCTCGTCCAGCCAGGCGTCCATGCCCTGCTCGATGGCGACGAGGCGCGACCCGATCTCCGCGTCGGAAGGCGTACGCACCACGCCGACACCCAGCATCGTCAGCGGCCGTCCCGCGACGCCCTCGACGACACCGATCCCGCACCGGGTCAGTCCGGGGTCCACAGCCAGCACCCGCATCGCGCCCCCACTCTCTCGGTCATCCGTTCTCCCCCGAGGGAAGAAGCCCTGATCGGACCCTATCGGCCGGCACTGACAACGGGCCCGACCGACATCGAGGAGGGGGTGCGAAGGGCGGGGTCAGGCGTCGACCTTCTCCATCACGTCGTCCGAGACGTCGAAGTTGGCGAAGACGTTCTGGACGTCGTCGCTGTCCTCCAGGGCGTCGATCAGCTTGAAGATCTTGCGCGCGCCCTCCTCGTCCAGCTCGACCTGCATGGTGGGCACGAAGTTGGCGTCCGCCGAGTCGTAGTCGATGCCCGCCTCCTGGAGCGCGGTGCGGACCGCGACCAGGTCGGTGGCCTCGCTGAGCACCTCGAAGGACTCGCCGAGGTCGTTGACCTCTTCGGCGCCCGCGTCGAGCACCGCGCCCAGCACGTCGTCCTCGCCCAGCTCACCCTTGGGGACGATCACGACGCCCTTGCGGTTGAAGAGGTACGACACGGACCCGGGGTCGGCCATCGAGCCGCCGTTGCGGGTCATCGCGACCCGCACGTCGGAGGCGGCGCGGTTGCGGTTGTCGGTGAGGCACTCGATGAGCACCGCGACGCCGTTGGGACCGTACCCCTCGTACATGATCGTCTCGTAGTCGGCGCCACCGGCCTCCAGGCCGGCGCCACGCTTGACGGCCGAGTCGATGTTCTTGTTCGGGACCGAACTCTTCTTCGCCTTCTGGATGGCGTCGAACAGCGTCGGGTTGCCGTCGACATCCGCGCCGCCGGTACGCGCCGCGACCTCGATGTTCTTGATCAGCTTCGCGAAGAGCTTGCCGCGCTTGGCATCGATCACGGCCTTCTTGTGCTTCGTCGTAGCCCATTTAGAGTGGCCGGACATCTGCCTGTCTCCTTCGCGTAACCGGTACTGCTCCTGTTCGGCAGCGATCCTACCGGGCGGAGGTCACTGTACGGAGCGCACCATGTCGGTGAAGAAACGGTGCAGCCGGTGGTCGCCCGTGAGTTCGGGATGGAAGGACGTCGCCAGCGCGTTGCCCTGCCGTACGGCGACCACGTGCCCCCCGTACTCGGCGAGCACCTGGACGTCGGCTCCCACCGACTCGACCCATGGGGCCCGGATGAAGACGCCCTCCACAGGGCCGCCTTCGACGCCGGCGACCTCAACTGCCGCCTCGAAGGACTCGTTCTGCCGGCCGAAGGCGTTGCGCCGGACGATCATGTCAATGCCGCCGACCGTCTCCTGGCCCGACCGCGGGTCGAGGATCTTCTCGGCGAGCATGATCATCCCGGCGCAGGTGCCGTACACCGGCATCCCGGCCCGGACCCGGTCGCGCAGCGGCTCCAGCATGCCGAAGAGCGCGGCCAGTTTGGACATCGTGGTGGACTCGCCGCCCGGGATCACCAGGCCCTCGACCTCGGCCAGCTCCTCGGGGCGGCGTACGGCCCTGGCCCCGGCGCCCGCCGCGGCCAGGGCGCTCAGGTGCTCCCTGACGTCACCCTGGAGCGCCAGGACGCCGATCGCGGGGGAGCCCATCACCAGCCGCGGTTCGCGTAGCGCTCGGCCTCGGGCAGCGTGTCGCAGTTGATGCCGACCATGGCCTCACCCAGGTCGCGCGACGCCTCCGCGATGACCTTCGGGTCGTCGTAGAACGTGGTGGCCTTCACGATCGCGGCGGCGCGCTTGGCCGGGTCGCCCGACTTGAAGATGCCGGAGCCCACGAAGACGCCCTCGGCGCCGAGCTGGCGCATCAGCGCGGCATCGGCGGGGGTGGCGACACCGCCCGCGGAGAAGAGCACCACGGGCAGCTTGCCCAGCTCCGCGACCTCCTTCACGATCTCGTACGGGGCGCGCAGCTCCTTGGCCGCGGCGTACAGCTCGTTGTTGTCACAGCCGCGCAGCCTGGCGATCTCGTTCTTGATCTGCCGCAGGTGCCGGACCGCCTCGACGACATTGCCGGTCCCGGCCTCGCCCTTCGAACGGATCATGGCCGCGCCCTCGGCGATCCGCCGCAGCGCCTCACCGAGGTTGGTGGCACCACAGACGAAGGGCGTGGTGAAAGCCCACTTGTCCGAGTGGTTGACCTCGTCGGCGGGGGTCAGCACCTCCGACTCGTCGATGTAGTCGACGCCCAGCGACTGGAGCACCTGGGCCTCGACGAAGTGGCCGATACGGGACTTCGCCATGACCGGGATCGACACCGCGCCGATGATGCCCTCGATCATGTCGGGGTCGGACATCCGCGCGACGCCGCCGTCCTTGCGGATGTCGGCGGGCACCCGCTCCAGCGCCATCACGGCGACCGCGCCGGCGTCCTCGGCGATCTTCGCCTGGTCCGGTGTGACCACATCCATGATCACACCGCCCTTGAGCTGCTCGGCCATGCCGCGCTTGACGCGCGCGGTGCCGGTCTCGGGGTTCTGGGGCGTGGTGGACACGGGCGACCTCACAGACTCGTACGACGGGGATCTCCAGAGAACGCCCCGGAACCGGTCCACAGCAAGGGCCAATGGGAAGCCGGTGGATCGTTCAGGTCCCCGGCCGGTCCGCCAGCGCGACCGGCGGCTCGTCGTCCATCTCGAAGGCCAGCGGGAACGGCGCGTGCCCCGCGAGCCGGAACCACCGCACCGTGCGGTGGCGCCGCAGCGCCCGGGCGGCCCGTACGGCGTCGTTGTGGAACCGCCGCGCCATCGGCACCCGCCGTACCGCGGCGGCGAGCTCCCCGGCGGCCTCCTCACCCCCGGGCGCCTCCTGTACGGCCTCGACCTGGGCGGCCTCCCCGAACACGGCCCGCAGCGCCTGGCTCAGCTCGCTCTCGGCGACCTCCCGCTGCTCCTCCTCGGCCTGCCGCGCCGCGTGCGCGGCCTGGTACAGCACGATCGACGCGGCCGGATCCAGCACCCCGGAAGTGGCCAACTCCTGCGCGACCGAGGCACGCCGCAACAACTGGGCATCGAGCGCGGCCCGGGCGGCGTCGATCCGGGTGTGCAGCCGGTCGAGCCGGCCCGCGGTCCAACTGAGATAGAGCGCGATCGCGATGACGGCGACGGCGATCCAGACAAGGGTGGTCACGCACGGCAGAGTACGCGGTACCGGCACTCCCCCCTCCTCCCCAACCGGGGACGGAGAGTGGGAGATCCACCGGCGGAGGGGGTCGGGGGCGTAGGAGGTGCGTGTCCGGACACTGAAGCGTGATGTGTGCCGCACAAGCGGCCCGCGCCTCTGTATTAGCCCCGCACGCGGCGTACGGGGGTCGGGGGGTGTCCCCCGGAAAAGCACAGCATGCCGTCCGGACATGTACCTCCGGAGGCCCCGGCCCCCGGCACCAATCCCCGCACCGACCCAGCACCCCGCCGAACGGCGCACCGCACCCGCACCACGCCACGCCCCCGCCGGACGGCGCACCGCACCCGCACCCCGCCCCCGCCGAACGGCGCACCGCACCCGCGCCCCGTGCCGGACGGCGCATCCGCCCACGAACCCCCGCCGGACGCCTACTCCCGCGCCAGCCCGAACCTCGCCCGCAGCCCCGTCCGTTCGTCCGCCGCCACCGACGCCGCCCCGTCCGTCACCGTCTCGTACACCGCGAGGATGTCCGCGCCGACCGTCGACCAGTCGAAGCGCCGTACGTGCGCGCTGCCCCGTTCGCGCAGCGCCGCGCGGCGGTCCGGGTCGCCCAGGAGGCGGACCGCGGCGCCCGCGAGCGCGTCCGCGTCCTCGTTGGTGAAGAGTTCCCCCGCCGCCCCGTGGTCCAGGACCTGCGCGAACGCGTCCAGGTCGCTGGCGAGCACCGCCGCGCCCGCCGACAGCGCCTCCACGAGGATGATGCCGAAGCTCTCGCCGCCGGTGTTGGGCGCCACGTACAGGTCGACGCTGCGCAGCAGTCTCGCCTTGTCCTCGTCGCTGACCATCCCGAGGAACTCGACGCTGCGGCGCATCTCCTTCGGCAGGGACTCGACCGCCTCCTTCTCGTCCCCGCGCCCCGCCACCAGCAGCCGGGTCTCCGGGTGGACGGCGAGGATCTTCGGGAGGGCCCGCATCAGCACCGGCAGCCCCTTGCGCGGCTCGTCGATGCGCCCGATGAAGCCGATCGTGCCGCCCTGCCAGGCCGGTTCCGTCCCGGCCTCGGCGAAGAAGTCGACGTCGACGCCGTTCGGGATGACGACGGCGTCGCCGCCGAGGTGTTCCACCAGCGTGCGCCGCGCGTACTCGCTCACCGCGATCCGGGCGCTGATCTTCTCCAGCGCGGGCTGCAGGATCGGGTACGCCGCGATCATGGCGCGCGAGCGCGGGTTGGAGGTGTGGAACGTCGCGACGATCGGCCCCTGCGCCGCCCAGCAGCTCAGCAGGCCCAGCGACGGCGAGGCCGGCTCGTGGATGTGGATGACGTCGAACGTGCCGTCGTGCAGCCAGCGCCGCACCCGCGCCGCCGACAGGAAGCCGAAGTTGAGCCGGGCGACGGACCCGTTGTACGGGACGGGCACGGCGCGGCCCGCCGAGACGACGTACGGCGGGAGCGGTGTCTCGTCGTCCGCCGGTGCCAGCACGGAGACGTCGTGGCCGAGCCGGATGAGATGTTCCGCGAGGTCCCTGATGTGGAACTGGACGCCGCCCGGTACGTCCCAGGAGTACGGGCAGACGATGCCGATCTTCACTCGGGCCCCCGGTCCAGGTCCGCGACCCACAGCCGTTGCAGCATGTGCCAGTCCTCCGGGTGTTCGGCGATTCCCGCGGCGAAGGCGTCGGCCACCGCCTGTGTCATCACGGACGCCTTTTCCGCGCGGGTGCCTGTCTCCGGCACGGGGACGGGCGGGAAGACCTGCCCCCGCATCACCCGGGAGTCGTCGAACCACAGCGAGACGGGCAGCAGCAGCGCCCCGGTCTGCTGCGCCAGCAGCGACGGGCCCACGGGCATCCGGGCCGTGTCCCCGAAGAAGTCGACCTCGATGCCGGACGCCGACAGGTCGCGGTCGGCGACCAGGGCGACGAGGCCGCCGTCCCGCAGCCGCCGGGCCAGGGTGCCGAAGGCGGAGCCCCCGGTGTGCGGCACCACCTCCATGCCCAGGCTCTCGCGGTAGGCGACGAACCGGTCGTACAGCGACTCGGGCTTCAACCGCTCGGCGACCGTCGTGAACGGCACGCCGTGGGCCCGGGTGAGCCAGGCACCCGCCAGATCCCAGTTGGCCATGTGCGGCAGCGCCAGGACGACGCCGCGCCCGGTGGTGAGGCCGTCGAAGAGCCGGTCGATGTCCTTGATCTCGACGCCGTCACGCACCCGCTCCTCGCTCCAGGCGGGCAGCCTGAACGACTCCATCCAGTACCGCATGTACGAGCGCATGCCCGCCTTGGAGAGGGCGGCCAGGCGTTCGGGACCGGCGTCGGGCACGACCCGCGCCAGATTGGACTCCAGGCGCAGCACGCTCGCGCCGCGCCGCTTCCACACGGTGTCCGCGATGGTCCTGCCGAGGGCTCCGGCCACGGGCTCGGGGAGCTTCTTGACCGTGCCCCAGCCGAGCCCGTACAGCGCGTCGGTCAGCCGGTCGCTCGCCGCGCTCATGACGTGGCTCCACTCCCCCGGGCGTGGTCGGTCCCGGCGGGGCCGGCCGACGCGGCCGCGTCGGCCTCCGCGGACTCGCGGCGTACGGTCACCACGCGCTGGCCGAGGGTCACCAGGCTGCCGGCGGCGACGACCCACAGCGCGATCGGCAGCAGGACGCCGATGCCGGGGACGCCGAAGGCGGCCAGCCCGGCGAGGCCGGCCGCGACGAGGGAGATGACCAGCCGCTCCGCGCGCTCGATCAGTCCGTTGACGGCCACCGGCAGCCCGATGGACTCGCCCCTGGCCTTCGTGTACGACACGACCTGGCCGCTGGCGAGGCAGAAGATGGCGACGGCGCACAGCGCGGTGTTGTCACCGTCGCCCGCGTACCAGAGGGCGAAGCCGGCGAAGATCGCGCCGTCCGCGACCCGGTCCAGGGTCGAGTCGAGGAAGGCCCCCCAGCGGCTGGAGATGCCCGCCTGGCGCGCCATGTTGCCGTCGACGAGGTCGGAGAAGACGAAGACGGTGATGACGATCGTGCCCCAGAAGAACTCCCCGCGGGGGAAGAAGACCAGCGCACCCGCCACCACCCCGGCCGTGCCGATGAGCGTGACCGCGTCCGGAGTGACTCCTCGACGGAGCAGAAACGCCGCGAACGGTGTGAGGACACGCGTGAAGAATGCACGCGCGTACTTGTTCAGCATGGCCTTCCCGAGGTTCGGTGGGCCGAGGGCCCCTGTGGCCGTCGGCTGACCCACGGCGCCTGTGGCCCGTCGGCTGGCCCATCGTAGCCACGACCGCCACGGCGCAGCGCCGGGCACCCGGACCATGCCGCGTCGTACGACGTATGGACGCGCCATGGCGGGAGTGCGAAGCTCGAAGGACCACCGCGGGCATCGCCGGAGCTGCCGCGCGGCTCCCCCGGCCCGCCTCTCTCCATCCCCCTTCACCGACCAGTCGGTGAAACCGATCGGGAGGCAGCAGTCATGGGCGACAAAGGCGGAAAAACCGACAGGGAACCCCCGCACCCCGGGGCCGCCGGCAGGGCGACGGCGGCCGACCGGCCCGCGTCCGTACGGAACGTGGTGCTGGTGGGCCACAGCGGCTCGGGGAAGACCACCCTCGTCGAGGCCCTGGCGCTCACGGCGGGCGCGGTCAACCGGGCGGGCCGGGTCGAGGACGGCGCGACGGTCTCCGACTACGACGAGATCGAGCACCGACAGCAGCGTTCCGTACAGCTCTCCCTCGTCCCGGTCGAGTGGGGCGGGTACAAGATAAATCTGCTGGACACCCCCGGCTACGCGGATTTCGTCGGGGAGCTCAGGGCCGGTCTGCGCGCCGCGGACGCGGCCCTTTTCGTGGTGTCGGCGGCCCAGGAGGCGGACGTCGTGGCAGGGGCGACCCGGGCGGTCTGGGAGGAGTGCGCGGCGGTCGGGATGCCGCGCGCCATCGTCGTCACCCATCTCGACACGGCGCGCACCGGCTTCGACGAGATGACGCGGCTCTGCGCGCGGATCTTCGGCGGGGACGACCCCGACGCCGTGCTGCCGCTCTACCTGCCGGTGCACGGCGCCGAGGGCCCGGACGGGCACGCGCCCGCCACCGGGCTGGTGGGGCTGCTCTCGCAGAAGGTCTTCGACTACTCCTCGGGGGAGCGGCGGGTGGGGCCGCCGGAGCCGGCGCGGCTCCCCGAGATCGCGGAGGCCAGGGACCGGCTGATCGAGGGGATCATCGCCGAGAGCGAGGACGAGACCCTCATGGACCGCTATCTGGGCGGGGACGAGGTCGATCTCAAGACGCTGATGGAGGACCTGGAGAAGGCGGTGACGCGCGGGGTCTTCCATCCGGTGCTCGCGGCGGCGCCCGCGCCGCCCGGCGCCCGGCAGGGGCTGGGCACGGTCGAGCTGCTCGATCTGATCACCGGCGGCTTCCCGACGCCGCTGGAGCGCCCGGCGCCGGCCGTCACCACCCCGCTCGGCGCCCCGCGCCCGGAGATCTGCTGCGATCCGGGCGGCCCACTGGTCGCCGAGGTCGTCAAGACCGCCTCGGACCCCTACGTGGGCCGGCTCTCTCTCGTACGGGTCTTCTCGGGGACGCTGCGCCCCGACGAGACGGTGCACGTGTCCGGGCACGGGCTCACCGACCGGGGGCACGAGGACCACGACGTGGAGGAGCGGGTCGGCTCGCTCTCCGCACCGTTCGGTAAGCAGCAGCGGGTGCTGGCGCACTGTGTCGCGGGCGATCTCGCGTGCGTGGGGAAGCTGTCCCGCGCGGAGACCGGGGACACGCTCTCCGCGAAGGACGATCCGCTGCTGATGGCGGCGTGGACGATGCCCGACCCGCTGCTGCCGCTCGCCGTACGGGCGCACAGCAAGGCGGACGAGGACCGGCTGTCCCAGGGGCTGGCCCGGCTGGTGGCGGAGGACCCGACGATGCGGCTCGAACAGAACCCGGACACCCATCAGGTGGTGCTCTGGTGCCTGGGCGAGGCGCACCGGGACGTGGCGCTGGACCGGCTGCGCGGCCGGTACGGGGTCCAGGTGGACGCCGTACCGTTCCGGGTCGCCCTGCGGGAGACGTTCGGCGCGAGCGCCACGGGGCACGGCCGCCATGTGAAGCAGTCGGGCGGCCACGGCCAGTTCGCGATCTGCGAGATCACGGTGGACCCGCTGCCGGCCGGGTCCGGTGTCGAGTTCGTCGACAAGGTGGTGGGCGGCGCGGTCCCCCGTCAGTTCATCCCCTCCGTCGAGAAGGGCGTCAGGGCCCAGGCGGCGCACGGCGTCGCGGCGGGCCATCCGCTGGTCGACATCCGGGTGACGCTGTTCGACGGGAAGGCCCACTCGGTGGACTCCTCCGACGCCGCGTTCCAGACGGCGGGCGCACTGGCCCTGCGGGAGGCGGCGGGCGAGGCGGAGATCCATCTGCTGGAGCCGGTCGCCGAGGTGGCGGTCCTGGTCCCCGACGAGTACGTGGGGCCGGTGATGAGCGATCTGTCGGGACGGCGGGGCCGGGTCGTCGGCACCGAACAGGCCGGTCCCGGACGGACCCTGGTCCGGGCCGAGGCGCCCGAACTGGAGATCGGGCGGTACGCGGTGGACCTCCGCTCGATCTCGCACGGCACCGGGAGCTTCAGCCGGGCGTACGCCCGCCACGAGCCGATGCCCCAGGCGGTGGCGGACCGTCAGCTCACCAGGGAGGAGAGCCCGGTGTAGGACACCGGTGCCGTCCGGTACCCCACGGACGGCGCCCCGGGGGCCGGTTGGCGAAAGACTGCCGGGCCCCATGACGCGGACGGCATCGCACCGTTACTCTGGGGTGCCCAGCTCCAGCAGGTGTGCGGGGCGCGCGGGCCGGGAACAGGTCGCGGCAGCGAATCCTTGCGGCGAGGGGGCGGCAGTGGCGGACGATCTATTCGACTTCAGCCCGGGGGCACAGGTTCCGCTCCAGGGAGCGGCCGGGGGCACGGCGGCGACGTTCGCCCTCGCCTCGGCCGCGTACCGGGACAGTCCGCTCGAAGAGATCTCCAAGGCCGACAACGACTGGCACAAGTCGGGCGTGAGCAAAGGCAAGTTCACGCTCTTCGAGCCGAATCTGGGCGAGGCGTTCGCGCGGGCGGTCCAGCTCAGGACGCTGGGCGGCGGCCGGGGCCCGATCATCCAGTCCTTCGGCATGGACCCGCAGGCCGTGGTGGAGCACTGCCTCGCCGCGAACCACATCCGCAAGGAGCGGGACAAGAAGCTCACGGCCGTGACGGCGGTGTTCGGGGTGCTCTTCCTGCCCGGGCTGCTGCTCTGGCTGGGCGTGTTCCAGCTGCGCCGCACCCTGGCGGGGGCCAAGGACCGCCGGGCCGGCGCGATCGGCGGTGCCCTGCTGGCGGCTGTCGCCGTGTTCGCGGTGATCGTGCTGATCAAGCTGCCCCTCGACGGCGTACTGAACTGGTATCTGCGCGGCATGCTCGTCGCCCCGGTCGTCGGCTGGCTGCTCGCCAAGCAGATCTGCGAGTCGACCGCCAAGGACCTGCGGGCCCGCTGGGAGAGTCTGCTCTCGGGCGGCGGCACCGGCGCCAAGATCCCGGAGGCCGTCCCGGGGAACCCGGGCGACACCTCGCGGGAGGTACTGCGCCAGGGGCTGGAGAAGCTGAGCGCCGAGCAGCGCTCCAATGTGGCGTTCTACGCCGGCCCCAAGGGCATACTCGGCATGGGCACCCGCTGGGGAAGCTGGCAGCTCGCGGAGGAGCTGGTCCCCAAGGACGCCGGCAAGGAGATCCACCAGTTCCGCAGCTACGACGTGATACGGGCGATCCACGACCAGATGAAGCTGCTGGAGCGCGGCCCTCTCAACTCGGGTGGTTTCCCGACGCCTTCGGTGAAGCACTGGGTCGTGTCCGCGGTCGGTGAGGGTGCCGGTTCGGTCTCCTGGCCCGAGGGCCAGGACGTGGAGGCGTTCCAGATCAAGAGCCACGAGATACAGCGGATCTGCAACCACCAGCAGTTCGGCAGCGGGAACCGGCACTACCTGGGCGTGCAGTTCACCCTCTGGGAGAGCCAGCTGGTCATCACGATGATGATCTCGGTCACGGTGCTCCACGAGACCCTGCGCATCGAGGTGTCCGGGTACGCGCTGGGTCCCGTGCACTCCCTGTTCTTCGCCAAGCCGTCACCCAAGAAGATCACTCGTCCGAAGACCGTACGGTTCTGGGAGACCACGTCGAGGAATCTGCCGCTGGTCGAGCCGCGTGAGGCGGTCAGGCTCGCGGTGCGCGCCCCGTTCACCTGGTATCCGCCGGTCCTGGACTTCCTGGGCGGCAAGCTCAGCCTGCCCGAGCCGTTCGGCATGCGGCACGCCTGGGCCGACCAGCCGTGGCGCCACCGCTTCATGGCGGACGACGCGATGCGCGCCGCCACCCCGGTCCTGCGGGTGGCGCACAACGCGGCGATGCGGGTGCTGGACGAGCACGGGGTGGACACCGAGCGCTTCAGCAACCGTTCCTCGTCGCTGATAGGGGCGGTCCAGGACCCGTCCCCGAGGAAGATCGACGCGTACGACGCGTAGCGCGGGGCGCACCCCGCTCCGTCGGGAGTGCCCGACGGAGCGGGCAGGGGTCAGGAGCCGGCCGGCCAGGCGTCGGCCAGCATGGCGCGGGTGTCCGCGAGGAGCTGCGGCAGCACCCTCGTGTGGCCGACGACCGGCATGAAGTTGGTGTCGCCGCCCCAGCGCGGCACCACATGCTGGTGGAGGTGGGCGGCGATCCCGGCGCCGGCCGAAGTCCCTTGGTTCATCCCGATGTTGAAGCCGTGCGCCCCGGACGCGGCGCGGAGCGCGGTCATCGCCCGTTGGGTGAAGAGCCCGAGCTCGGCGGTCTCCGCCTCGTCCAGCTCCGTGTAGTCGGCGACGTGGCGGAAGGGGACGACCATCAGATGTCCGCCGTTGTACGGGTAGAGGTTGAGCACCGCGTACACCCGCTCACCGCGCGCGATCACCAGCCCGTCCTCGTCGGATTTGGACGGGATGGAGCAGAAGGGACAGCCGTCCTCGGCGCCCGGCCCGGTGGGCTTGTTCTCACCCTGGATGTAGGCCATCCGATGGGGCGTCCACAGGCGCTGGAACGCGTCCTGGGTCCCCACTCCGATCTGCTGCTCCGGCTCACTCGTCATGTTGTGCAGCATATGACTTCGCCCGTGTGAGGCGTGTCGCCGGGCCCGCACCGGCCGCCGCCCGGCGATGCTGGCCCGATGCATGTCCGCAACGGCCCCGACCGGCTGCGCGGCTGGGAGCGGCGTACGGAGCTGCCGCTGCTCGTGGCCTCGCCGCTCTTCCTCGCCTGCTACGCGGTACGCGTCCTCGCCGAGGGCCCCGACCCGTTCTGGCGGGATCTCGCGCTGGCGCTGTCCCTGCTGATCTGGGCGGTCTTCGTGGTGGACTACGGCGTACGGCTCGTCCTCAGCGGCGAGGGCGCGCGCTTCGTACGGACGCACTGGCTCGACACGGTCGTGGTGATCCTGCCGCTGCTGCGGCCGCTGCGGATCGTGAACACGTACATGGCGATCCAGCGGCGGCGCGACCGCCCCCGGCTGAGTCTGTACGGGCGGGTGATGGCATATGCGAGCATCACCGCCGGCCTGCTCACCTTCGCCGCCGCGCTCGCCGTCTACCAGCAGGAACGGGGCGCACCCGGCGCCACGATCCTTACCTTCGGGGACTCCGTCTGGTGGGCCTGCTCGGCGATCACCACGGTCGGTTACGGCGATGTGACCCCGGTGACGCCGCTCGGCCGGCTGTACGCGGTCTGTCTGATGATGTGCGGGCTGGCGCTGCTGGGCGCGGTCACCGGGTCGTTCTCGTCCTGGCTGATCCAGGTCTTCGGCCGGGAGGACAAGGAGCGGCCCCCGGCGGGCTGATGCCTGCCGGGGGCCGCTCCGGGGCCCACCCACGGGGTGACGGGGCGCGTCAGACCTGGACGCGGCGCTCCACCACGTCGAGGAGCTTCGCCAGCGCCTGGTCGCGCGGTACGCCGTTCTCCTGCGAACCGTCGCGGTAGCGGAAGGAGACCGTGCCCGCGTTCATGTCCTCGTCACCGACGAGGATCATGAAGGGGACCTTCAGCTTCTGGTGGTTCCTGATCTTCTTCTGCATCCGGTCGGAGGAGGCGTCCACCTCGACCCGCAGCCCCTTGGCCTTCGCCGCCTTCGCGAAGTCCTGGAGGTACTCGACGTGCGCCTCGCCGATCGGGATGCCGACCGCCTGCACCGGCGCCAGCCAGACCGGGAACGCGCCCGCGTAGTGCTCCAGCAGCACCGCGAAGAACCGCTCGATCGAGCCGAAGAGCGCGCGGTGGATCATCACCGGGCGCTGCTTGGAGCCGTCCGGCGAGGTGTACTCCAGGTCGAAGCGCTCCGGCAGGTTGAAGTCGAGCTGCACGGTCGACATCTGCCAGGTACGGCCGATCGCGTCCCGCGCCTGCACCGAGATCTTCGGGCCGTAGAACGCGGCGCCGCCCGGGTCGGGGACCAGCGGCAGCCCCTGCTTCTCGGCCACCTTGCGCAGCGTCTCGGTGGCCTCCTCCCACGCCTCGTCCGTGCCGACGAACTTCTCGGGGTCCTTGGTGGACAACTCCAGGTAGAAGTCGGTCAGCCCGTAGTCGCGCAGCAGGTTGAGCACGAAGGTCAGCGTCGAGTCCAGCTCGTCCGCCATCTGCTCGCGGGTGCAGTAGATGTGCGCGTCGTCCTGGGTGAAGCCGCGGGCCCGGGTCAGGCCGTGCACCACGCCGGACTTCTCGTACCGGTAGACCGTCCCGAACTCGAAGAGCCGCAGCGGCAGCTCACGGTAGGAGCGGCCCCGGGCGTCGAAGATCAGGTTGTGCATGGGGCAGTTCATGGGCTTGAGGTAGTAGTCCACGCCCTCGTCGAGCTGCATGGGCGGGTACATGCCGTCGGCGTACCAGTCCAGGTGCCCGGACTTCTCGAAGAGCTTCCCCTTGGTGGCGTGCGGGGTGTAGACGAACTCGTACCCCTCCTCCTCGTGCCGGCGGCGCGAGTAGTCCTCCATGGCCCGGCGGATGATGCCGCCCTTGGGGTGGAAGACGGCGAGCCCGGAGCCGACCTCGTCGGGGAAGGAGAAGAGGTCCAGCTCGTTGCCGAGCTTGCGGTGGTCACGCTTCTCGGCCTCGGCGAGGAACTCCAGGTGCGCCTTCAGCTCCTCCTTCGACGGCCACGCGGTGCCGTAGATGCGCTGGAGCATCGGGTTCTTCTCGCTGCCGCGCCAGTAGGCGGCGGCGTTCCGCATCAGCTTGAACGCCGGGATGTTCCGGGTGGTCGGCAGGTGCGGGCCGCGGCAGAGGTCCTTCCAGCACAGCTCGCCGGTCTTCGCGTCCAGGTTGTCGTAGATGGTCAGCTCGCCGCCGCCCACCTCGACATCCGCGCCGTCGTCGGTCGAGGCCGCGCCCTTGATGCCGATGAGCTCCAGCTTGTACGGCTCGCCGGCGAGCTCCTCGCGCGCCGCCTCGTCCGTGACGACCCGGCGCGAGAAGCGCTGGCCGCGCTTCTGGATCTCCTGCATCTTCTTCTCGATGGCCTTGAGGTCATCGGGGGTGAAGGGGGTCTCGACGTCGAAGTCGTAGTAGAAGCCGTCCTTGACCGGCGGGCCGATGCCCAGTTTCGCCTCGGGGTGCAGCTCCTGCACGGCCTGTGCCATCACGTGCGCGGTGGAGTGGCGCAGGATGTTCAGGCCGTCCTCGGAGGAGATCTCGACGGGCTCGACGACCTCGCCCTCGCCGATCGCGTACGCGAGGTCCTTCAGCTCGCCGTCCACCCGGGCGGCGACGACGGTGCGCTCGCCGGGGAAGAGCTCGGCCGCCGTAGTGCCCGTCGTCACCACGCGCTCTTCCCGCTCGGAATCGCGTTGGATGATCACACGGACGTCTGACACCGGTCTCTCCTGACTTCTGGGGTGCGCACCTCGCGCATGGCGTACGCACTGCGCATCGTACCGAGCCCGGCGGGCAGCCCGCGAAAGGGTTTGTCCGCCCGGTCCTCACCCGGTCCCGGCGGCCTCCTGGGCCCCCACCGCCTCACCCGTCACCAGGTGACACCGGTCCGACACGGTGCGTATGGAGGGACCTGTCCGGGTATCACCCCTTGGATGAGTGCGAGAGGCTCGGGGGTTCGGCGATGACGTGTTGGTACGAAGGGCCGCTGGCCGCGTTCGGCGCCGGTACGACGGGGGTGGATGTCGAGAAGGACCGGATCGTGTCGGCCGCGCTGATCGTCCAGGACACGACGGGGGTACGGCCGAGAGTACGGCGCTGGTTGGTGAACCCGGGGGTGCCCGTGCCGCCCGCGGCCGCCGAGGCGCACGGGCTGACCGACGAGTTCCTGCACCGCAACGGCCGCTGGCCGGCGCCCGTGGTGGAGGAGGTGGCCAGGGCGCTGGCCGAGCAGTGCGCGGCGGGCCGGCCGCTGGTGGTGATGAACGCGCCGTTCGGCCTGACGCTCCTCGACCGGGAGCTGCGCCGCCACCGGGCCTCGTCGCTCGGCCGCCGGCTGGAGAACGCCTCGCTGTGCGTGCTGGATCCGCTGGTCCTCGACCGGCAGCTCGACCGGTACCGCAAGGGCAGCCGCGATCTCACCGGGCTGTGCGCCCAGTACGCGGTGGGGGCGGACGGGCCGCTCGACACGGCCGACGGCGAACCGGCCGGGCCCGCCCTGCCGACCGGACCCGACCTCCGGGCCCGGCCCGACCTGCCGGCCCTGCCCGACCTGCCGGCGCTGCCCGACCTGCCGACCGGGCCGTCCGCGCCGGCCGCCCTGTCGACCCTCTCGGCCCTGTCGGCACTGGAGTTGGTCCGGGCGATCGGCCGCCGGTTCGCGCCCCGGATGGCGCGGCTCTCGCCCCGTGAGCTGCACGCGCTCCAGGCCGTCTGGCACGTGACGCAGACGCGGGGCCCCCAGGCGTGGTTCTCCCGCGGCTTCGGCGAGGGCGCGTCACATCCCGCCTGGCCGCTCCGTCCCCAACGGCCCGCCGCTGCCGCCTGATCCGGGCGCCGGGGGACCCTGGCACCGGAACGTACGGGCCCGGAACGCGCGAAGGCCGGTCCGTCGACGACGGACCGGCCTTTCCCGGTGGGCGATACTGGGTTCGAACCAGTGACCTCTTCGGTGTGAACGAAGCGCTCTCCCACTGAGCTAATCGCCCGGGAACGACCTGAACCATACAGGCCCCGGCGGCCTTCGTTCAAACCGGATCCGACGTACTCAGGCGCGGATCTGAGTAGCCGGACCCATGGCAGGGGCTGTGTCCCGGGCCACACTCCGTCGTATGGAGAACGTTCCGCACCCCGCCCGGGAACTGGCGCTCATCGACCAGGAATTGACCCGGCTCGACGCACGCAGAGGCCAGTTGCTGACGCGCCGCTCGTATCTGATGACCGTGCTGACCCGGCCCGGGCCGGAGCCCACCGCCCGGCCCGTGGCCGCCGACGCCACCGCCTCCCCCACCGCTCCGCGGAGCGCCCAGAATGTGCTGCTCGCCCTCGGCGGCGTGCTGCTGACGGTCGCCGCGATCGCCTTCACCCTGGTGAGCTGGGGCCGTCTCGGCATCGGCGGCCGCTCCGCGGTGCTGACCGTGATCACCCTCGCCGCGCTGGCCGTGCCCGCCGCGCTGCTGCGCCGGGGGCTCTCCTCGACGGCCGAGGCCGTGGCGGCGTTCGCGCTGGTGCTCACGGCGCTCGACGCGTACGCGCTGTACGCGGTGGCGCTGCCCGGGGTGGACGGGCTCCGTTACACCGCGGCCGCCTGTGCCGCGCTCGCCGCGCTCTGGGGCGGCTACGGGGCGCTGCTCGGCCGGTTGCGCGGCCCGCTGCCCGTCGCGGTGGTGACCGCCCAACTCCCGCCGCTCCTCTGGTCGGTGGCGGCCGGCGCGGGGAGCCTGGGGGTGGCGTGGGCGCTGCTGGCGACGGCCGCGGCGGACACCGCGGTCGCGCTCTGGCTCGCCCCGCGCCACGCGGCGAAGCCGCCGCGGGGCGCCTCGGGGAGGGCCGCGCGGAGCCTGGTGGTGGCCGCCGCGTTCGCGACCGCGGGGGTGGCGCTGCTTCTGGCGGGGTGGTCGTCGGTGCCCGCGGGGACCCCGGCCGCGATGGCCGGGCCCGCCGCGCTGCTGCTCACCGGGGCGGCGCTCGGACTGATCGTGGCCTGGCGGGCGCCGGAGGCGGCGTTCGTGTGCGCCGCGGGGGCGGGGCTCGCCTCGGTCGTCGCGGTGGGCGGCGTGGTGCGTACGGTCGTGCCGGCGGGCTGGGCCGTGCTCGGGTATCTGCTCTGCGCCGTCGGGCTGCTGACGGTGGTACGGGCCGCCCGGCTGCCGCGTGCGGTGCGGCAGGGGTTCGGCGCGGCGGGCGGCGCCGTGACGGCCGCCACGCTGCCCTGGGCGCTGCCCTCGGTCGCGGCCACGCTGCTGGGCGGCGGGACCCGGATCACGGAGATCTGGTCGGGGGCGCCCGAGGGCACGCGGGCGGCGCTCGGCGTGCACCTCGCGGCGGCCTGGCAGGTCACGGCGCCGCTGGTGCTGGCGACGGCCGCCGGGACGCTGGCCGTCGCGTACCGGTGGCTGCCGCGGCTCGCGGAGGGCGTGGTGCCGGTCGCCGATGTACGGCGGCCCCGTGCGGCGGCGCTGTGCGGTGCGGGGGTGCTCGGCTGGGCCACGGTGCTGGTGGTGCCGGTCGTGGGCGATCTGCCCTACGCGGCGGCGCTGACGGTCCCGCTGCTCCTGACCACGGCCGCGCTGGCGCTCACCGTCCGCCCCCGCGCCGCCCTGGGGCCGGCCGGGGCGTACACCGCGCTGGTCCTCGCGCTGGCGGGCTCGGCCGCCGTCGCGCCGCTCTCCCTCGCGACCCGGCCCGCGACGCTGACGGTGCTCGCGGCGCTGGCGGCGCTGTTCGCGGGGGCGGCCGTGGCGCTGCGGACCGTGCCCGCGCCGGGCACGGACGGCTCCCCGAGCCCCGGCCCGGCGCTCGGGGAGCCGGTGCGCGCGCTCCTCGGCTGCCTCGCCGTCGGCTGCACGGCGGCCCTGGTCTGCGCGGCGACGGCGGCGGCCGGGCTGTCCGCCGGGGCCACGGCGGTGGTGCTGCTCGCCGTGCCGGCGGCGGTGGCGCTGCTCGGCGCCCGGCTGCGCGAGCATCCCGTGGCGGTGCCGGTGGAGTGCGCGGGCGCCGCGGCCGGGCTCCTGGCGATCGCCCCGGCCCTGGGACACCTCCCGGTGCTGGCGCTGGTCCTCGCGCTGTGCGGGGTGATCGCGGCGGGTACGGCGGTGCGCGCCGAGCGGCGCCGGGTGGCCGGGTACGCGGCGACGGCGCTCTTCGTCGTGGCGACGTGGGTACGGCTGGCCGCGTCGGAGGTGTCGGCGGTATCGGTCCCCGAGGCGTACACGCTGCCGGTGACGGTGGCCGCGCTGGCCGTGGGGGTGGTGCGCCGGCGCCGTGACCCGGAGGCGTCGTCGTGGACGGCGTACGGGCCCGGGCTGGCGGCGACGCTGGCGCCGAGCCTGATGGCCGCGTGGGGCGACCCGCACTGGGCGCGCCCGCTGCTGCTGGGGCTCGCCGCCCTGGCGCTGACGCTGGCCGGGGCGAGGCTGCGGCTCCAGGCACTCCTGCTGCTGGGCGGGGCGGCGCTGGCGCTGGTCGCGCTGCACGAGCTGGCGCCGTACGTCGTGCAGGTGGTGGGCGCGCTGCCGCGCTGGCTGCCACCGGCCCTGGCGGGGGTGCTCCTGCTCGGCGTGGGCGCCACGTACGAGCAGCGGCTGCGGGACGCCCGGCGGGTGCGCCGGGGCCTGGGCCGGATGCGCTGACGGTCACGGGGCACCGGCCGGAAACGACCGAGGCCCCGACGACGTTTCCGTCGTCGGGGCCTCGGTTCCGGGTGGGCGATACTGGGTTCGAACCAGTGACCTCTTCGGTGTGAACGAAGCGCTCTCCCACTGAGCTAATCGCCCGGGCGCAGGGCATACGTTACCCCATGTCAGGGGCGTCCCCCGACGCGTCAGCGGTCATTGGTCGATCGTCCAGGGCAGGGCCAGGCCGAACTTCCACAGGTAGATCCCCGCGAGCACCGCGATGATCACCAGGCCCACGGACGTGAGGATGATGTTGCGGCGCCTGACCTTGGGATCCAGGGCCTTCTTCGCCGCTTCCGTGACCTTGCGCCGGGTCCAGCGCAGCACGAGCTGGGCCCAGACGAACTCGGTCGCCCAGATCGCCATGCCGCCGAAGATCACCACCCATCCGGGACCGGGCAGCACCAGCATGGCGACGCCCGCGGCGACCACCGCGAGGCCGACCAGGAAGACGCCGACCTGCCAGCTCAGATGAAGGGTCCTGGACGATTTGACGAAGCGCGGCGCGCGCGAGCCCAGCGCCCGCTCCGGCGCGGTCGTCCCGTCCGTCGGCCTGTCCCCCGTGGCGGTCGCCGTGGCCGTCGAGGCGACATCGCGATCCCGCTCGTGACTCTCCGCGTGCATGGAGCCAACGTACCGGAACACGCCGTATCACCGGAATGGCGGTATGACTCGAAGTAGCACACCGCCGTACGAGCTACCCGAAGAAGCACAAAACAGACAGAGGGGTTTACAACGGCACCGTAGGTGGCATGTCGATTTCGCCGACGTGCGAATCCCCGAGCGCACACTGAGCGAAAGGCCCTGGCGCTTATGAACACCACGGTCAGCTGCGAGCTGCACCTGCGCCTCGTTGTATCGAGCGAGTCCTCACTGCCTGTACCCGCGGGCCTGCGGTATGACACGGCCGATCCCTATGCCGTGCACGCCACCTTCCACACCGGAGCCGAAGAGACGGTCGAGTGGGTCTTCGCCCGCGATCTTCTCGCCGAGGGGCTGCACCGGCCCACCGGCACCGGCGACGTCCGGGTCTGGCCGTCCCGCAGCCACGGTCAGGGCGTCGTCTGCATCGCTCTGAGCTCCCCGGAGGGCGAAGCCCTGCTGGAGGCGCCGGCGCGCGCCCTGGAGTCGTTCCTGAAGAGGACCGACGCCGCGGTGCCGCCGGGCACCGAGCATCGTCACTTCGACCTCGACACGGAGCTCTCCCACATCCTGGCCGAGAGCTGAGCCAGGCAGAGGGCTGCACGGCGCCGTCCGACTCGGGGAGACGGCGCCGCGCGGACAACCGCATACGGAGGACACCGGAGCCGTGGCCGCGGAACCCACCGCGGCGACGGCTCCGGCGCGCCCGCCCCGGCCCCCGCGCGTCCGCCTGGCTCCACCCCGGTCGCAAACGGTCTAAAGTCGTCCGGGTTCGGCGGGCACCGGCCCGCGGCAGGCCAGGGAGCGGACCGTGCTGATTCCACACGACACCCGGATGGCCCTCGACACGGTCGTCGGTCTCGTGAACACCGCGCCGGAGGCCGACACGGGCGAGGGCGCGGCGGACCGGCTCGCGGACATCGGGGCGCTGTACGACTTCGTACGGAGCCACAACGTCAGCGGCGTGGGCGACCTGGGCGAGCGGGACCTGCGGGCCGTACAGGAGGTACGGGCCCGTTTCACGGAGGTGTTCGCGGCACCGGACGCGCGGGCCGCGGCGGATCTGATCAATCAGCTGGTGGCCGCCGCGGGGACGACCCCGCAGCTCACGAACCACGACGGCTACGACTGGCACGTGCACTACTTCGCACCGGGTGCCTCGGTCGCCGACCATCTCGCGGCCGACTGCGGCATGGCGCTGGCCTTCATGGTCGTGGCGGGCGAGCAGGACAGGCTGCGCCGCTGCGAGGCGCCGGACTGCGGGCACGCGTTCGTCGACCTGTCGCGCAACCGCTCCCGGCGCTACTGCGACAGCCGCACCTGCGGCAACCGGCTGCATGTGGCCGCGTACCGGGCACGCCGCAAGGAAGCGGCCGGCTGAGCCTCACAACAGGAACAGATCGTGTACCGCCGCCATCAGCAGCAGCGCTCCGATCACCGTCAGAAAGATCATCAACGGCGGCTGGGAGAGCGCGAACAGACAGCCGCGCGGCTCCTCGGTCTGGGCGGGGTTCTCACCCCGTGAGCTATCGAGCATTTCGAGGTGATCATGGCGCACCCCGAACCCGGCCGATGACCAACACGCGTGATCGGCCCGGGAGTTCATCATATTCCGTGGAAAAAGGCCCGGAACCCCCACAGGATGCGCGCGCACCTGGCATGCTGCCGGGCACCTCCCGGGGGGCGCGCCGGACCGCCGGGAGGTGTTCCCGGCGTCACCGGGTGGGTCAGATGCCGTGCTTCTTCAGGATCGCCTCGATGTCGCTGAAGTCGTCACCGGAGCGCGCGGGCTCGGGCTTCGGCGCCGGCCGGCCGGCGGGCCGGGCCCCGGCGCCCAGCGAGGGCGCCGAGGCGCCGGGCTCCACCGCCGCGCCCCTGGCGGCCGCCTTCGCCGCCGCTCTGCGCTCCTTGCGCGTACCGCCACCGCGCCGCTCCACCGCGCGGGTCGTCATGAAGAGCACCCACGCCAGCCCCAGCACCCCGAAGCCCGCCCAGGCGACCGGGCTGAAGGCGGTGCTCGCCAGCCACTGCACGACACCCGTCATCACCAGACCGACCGGCACCAGCGCGTAGGCGGCGATGCGGGTCGCGGCGAGGAACCGCTTGCGGTACGCCGTGATCGCGGCGATGCCCAGGCCCGCTGCTGACACCGCGGAGCAAATGGTCTCGGCAATCATCGGGTCCTCCAGGCATCGCGCGTCAACGGCCGAATCCGGTCTCCCCTCCATCCTGCACCTGGCACCGGGTCCGGGGCCACGGTGCGGACCCCTCACCGGCGGATCTGGGGGAGATCTCGGGGACGGTGTCGTCCCCAGGTCCCGGTCACGGGCTCCCCGGGGACGAGATCCCCTGGGCCCGGGCGGGATCCCCTGGGGCACGGGCGGGCCCGGCCGGCTGGAAGACTGGGCCCATGACCGACTCCACCACACCGCGCCCTGTCGTCCTCGATGTCTGGTGCGAACTCCAGTGCCCCGACTGCGACCGCGCCCTGACGGACGTCCGCGCGCTGCGCGCCCGCTACGGCGACCGGCTGGAGGTGCGGCTGCGGCACTTCCCGCTGGAGAAGCACCGGCACGCGTACGCCGCCGCGCAGGCCGCCGAGGAGGCCGCGGACCAGGGCAGCGGCTGGCCGTATGTGGAGGCCGTACTGGCCGGGACACGGGAGCTGACCCAGCGGGGCGAGCCGTTCCTGCTGGAGGTCGCCCGTGAACTGGGGCTGGACGCCGAGGAGTTCGACACCGCGCTGATCGACGGCCGTCATCTGCTGGCCGTCGACGCCGACCAGGCCGAGGGCAAGGCGATCGGGGTGACCGGTACGCCCACGTACGTCATCGACGGGGAGCGGCTCGACGGCGGGAAGAGCCAGGAGGGGCTGCGGGAGCGGATCGAGTCGATCGCCGACCGGCTGCTCGCGGACTGAGCCCCTGAGCCCCCTGCACTGCCTGCGCTGCCTGTCCGCCGGCGGCCCTCCCGCCGGCAGCGGTCAGGCCGTGCGGCCGGCCGCCCGCCGGGTGGCGTCCAGGGTGCCGAGCAGGGCCAGCGCGTGGGCGGCGGGGCTGCCCGGCTCCGCGTGATAGATCACGAGTTGCTGGCCGGGGGCGCCGCGTACGTCGAAGGTCTGGTAGGTCAGTGACAGGGGCCCCACCTGAGGATGGACGAGTTCCTTGCTGTCGCGGGTCTTGCCCTGGACGGTGTGGGAGGACCAGAGTGCGGCGAACTCGTCGCTGGCCGCGGTGAGCCTCCGCACGAGGTCCCGCAGCCGCGGGTAGTGCGGGGCGAGACCGGACGCCTCGCGCAGCGCGGCCACCGCCGACTCGGCCGCCCGGTGCCACCGGGCGTGGAAGGGCCGGGCCGCCGGGTCGAGGAAGATCATCCGGGCGAGGTTGTCGACCCGCTCGAACGGGGAGAAGAGCGCGTCGGCCAGGGAGTTGGCCGTCAGGAAGTCCAGGGCCGGGTTGAGGACGAACGCCGGGGTGTGCGCGTAGCCGTCCAGGAGCCGCCGCAGATCGGCATCGGCGTGTTCCGCCGGCGCGGGCCTGCGGTCCGGCGCCGTCTCCGCCAGCCGGTACAGGTGTTCGCGCGCCCCGTCGTCCAGGCGCAGCGCGCCGCTGATCGCGTCGAGGATCTGGGGTGAGGGGCCGCGCTCGCGCCCCTGTTCCAGACGGGCGTAGTAGTCGGAGTTCATTCCGGCGAGTACGGCGACCTCCTCCCGGCGCAGCCCCGGCACGCGGCGCCGGCCGTACGAGGCCAGCCCCACGTCGTCGGGGCGCAGCCGGGCGCGGTGCGCCCGGAGGAACTCACCGAGGTCGTTGTTCATCACCCGGCCAGGTTACGGGCGTCCGGGGCGCGGAGCCTGGGTGTCCGATGCCCAGGCTCCGCCCGTCCTGGCCGGTACCGCCCGGTTCAGAGGAGCGGCCGGAAGAAGTTGTGCTGCGTCGTCCGGTATCCGAGGGAGTCGTAGAGCCGGAGCGCCGGGGTGTTGCCCGCGAAGACGTGCAGCCCCAGCAGGGGCGGGCCCGCCTCCGCGGCGACCCGCTCGGCGAGCTGCATCAGGGCGCGGCCGTACCCCTTGCCGCGCTGCTCCTCGGCCACCTCCACGTCGTACACGTACGAACCGGGCCAGCCGGGGCGGACCTCGCGCGGGGCGACCCAGACATGGCCCACGGCGTCTCCCCCGTGGACGAGGACGGTGAAGGAGCTGCCCGGGGTGGCCAGTCCCTCGGGAAGGTTGTCCCGGTGGCTCGCCTCGGACTTGGCGCGGGCCTGCTCGGGGGATACGCCGCGGTCGATCCAGCTCCGCGCGTAGTCGTCCATGGAACGCGCGCGCCACACCTCGTACTCCGCCTCCGTCATGGGGCGGCCCGTGAGGCCCTCGGGGAGCGCGGGCGGCTCCGCGGTGAGTTCCTTGTCCATGTTGCGGCTGCGTTCGGTGTACCCGAGGCTCTCCACCAGGCGCAGCGCGGCCTCGGCGTCCGCCGGTACGAGTGCCTGCGCCTGGTCGCAGCCCCAGCCGCGCAGCACCTCCTCGGCGGCGAGCACGGCGACGGTGGCCCGGCCCCGGCGGCGGTCGGGCTCGTCGATCCGGAGGGACCGGAGGAGGCCGGCCCGGTGGGCGAAGCCGGGGTCCGTGGCGATCTCGACCGCTCCGGCGGGGCGGCCGTTCACACAGACCTCGTAGGAGCGTGACTTCGTGCCGTCGTCGGCCTGCTGAAGCGGCCCGGTGGGCCGCAGGGTGGTGGTCATCAGGGGAGTTCTACCCCTGGGGACGCGTACCCGTCACGTGATTAAGGGATCGGCTCACGGGTCGAGATCGGCGCCGGACCGCTCCTCGAAGACGCGCATCGCCTTGGCGGTCACGGGCCCGGGGGCGTCGGCGGCGTCGAGGGACCGGCCGTCGACGCGGTGGACTGCCTGGACGTCGCGGAGCGTCGAGGTCAGGAAGATCTCCTCCGCGTGCTCCAGCGCGTCCAGCGGCAGCTCCGTCTCGCGGGCCCCGCACCACTCGGCGGTCAGCTCGCGGGTGATTCCGGCGAGGCAGCCGGAGGCGAGGGGCGGGGTGTGCAGCACACCGTCGAGGACGACGAACACGTTGGAGCCGGTGCCCTCGCAGAGCGCGCCGGTGGTGTTGGCGAAGAGCGCCTCGCTCGCGCCCCGCTCGCGCGCGTGGGCGAGCGCGACGACGTTCTCCCCGTACGAGGTGGTCTTGAGGCCGGTCAGGGCGCCGCGTTCGTTGCGGGTCCAGGGGACGGTGACGACGGCGGTGGTGTCGGGGCGGCGCCGGCTCTCACCGAGGGCGACGACCAGGGTGGCGCCCGCGTCGCCGCGGTCCGAGCCGAGCGGTGAGACTCCCCCGGTGTACGTGACGCGCAGCCGGCCCAGCTCCACCGGATTGGCGTCGAGGACGGCCGTACAGGCGCGGCGCACCTCGTCCAGGTCGGGTTCCGGCAGGCCGAGGCCGTGCGCGGAGCGGGCCAGCCGGCGCAGATGGCGGGTGAGGGCGAAGGGGCGGCCCCGGACGGCCTTGACCGTCTCGAAGACGCCGTCGCCGACGGTCAGCCCGTGGTCGAGCACGGACACCTGGGCGGCGTCGGCCGGACGCAGTTCCCCGTTGACCCAGATCCTCATGACACGGTCCTTCCGTCGGCGGTCCCGGTCGCTCCGGTTCCGGAGCCGTCGGCTCCGGGTTCGTACGTCCCCGACGCTATCGCGAGCAGCCGGGACGCCTTCAGTTCCGTCTCGGCCCACTCCCCCTCCGGGTCGGAGCCCCAGGTGATCCCGGCGCCCGCGCCGAAGCACAGGACGGGGCGGGCGTGGGTGGCGCGGTCGATCCAGAACGTACGGATCCCGACGGCCAGCGCGGCCGTGCCCCGGTCGGCGTCGACCCAGCCGATCCCGCCGCAGTAGGGGCCGCGCGGAGCGGTCTCCAGCTCCTCGATGATCGCCAGGGCGCTCGACTTGGGGGCGCCGGTGACCGAACCGGGCGGAAACGTGGCGGCCAGCAGCTCCGGCCAGCCGGCCCGCTCGGTGAGTTCCCCCCGTACGGTCGAGACGAGATGGACCAGACCGGGGTGGGGTTCGAGGGCGCACAGGCCGGGGACGGTGACGGATCCGGTGGCGCAGACGCGGCCCAGGTCGTTGCGGACGAGGTCCACGATCATCACGTTCTCCGCGTAGTCCTTCTCCAGCAGGTCCGCGGCGGTCCGCCCGGTGCCCTTGATCGGCCCGGACTCGACGGTGCGGCCGTCGCGGCGCAGATACAGCTCGGGCGAGGCGGTGGCGATCTCCACGCCGTGCGCGGGCAGCCGGATCGTCCCCGCGTACGGCGCCGGGTTGTCGCGGGCGAGCAGGGCGGTGAGCGTGTCGACGTCCGCCGAGGCGGGGTCGGCCGTGGCGGACCCGGGCAGCGGGGCGGAGAGGACGCGGCAGAGGTTGGCCTGGTAGACATCGCCCGCCGCGATGTACTCGCGGATCCGGCGGACGCCCTTCGTGTACGCGGCGCGGTCGAGGGACGACGTCCAGTCACCGGCCGCGGGACCCCGCCACTGCCCGGGGACCGGCGCGGGCACGGGCTCGTGCCGTACGTCGTCGAAACGGGCGCAGGTGAGACGGCCTTCGAAGTCCGCGGCGACGGCCCAGAACCCGGCGGAGTCCAGCGCGCCCGGGTCATGGGTGACGTCCCGCAGACCGGAGGCGACGAGGCCGCCGAAGCGGGCCAGAGGAGCGAGGTCGTGCACGGTTGCGAGTCTAGAACAGGCTCCCCGGGGCCGCTCCGGGCCGAACGCGCGGCGAACGTACCGCATCACGCTGCGGAAACGCGTTTTTGTGCTGGCCCCGGAATCCGCTAGAGTTCAACACGTCGCCGGGCCGCACCGATGGGCCCGGGAAACGGCACGCGGACGTAGCTCAGTTGGTAGAGCGCAACCTTGCCAAGGTTGAGGTCGCCAGTTCGAACCTGGTCGTCCGCTCGATGGTGTAGGGGTTTCCCGACCCCCGCGCTCCTGGTGGAGTGGCCGAGAGGCGAGGCAACGGCCTGCAAAGCCGTCTACACGGGTTCAAATCCCGTCTCCACCTCCAAGGACGATTAGCTCAGCGGGAGAGCGCTTCCCTGACACGGAAGAGGTCACTGGTTCAATCCCAGTATCGTCCACTGAATCCTTCTGGATTCCCGCGCGATTAGCTCAGCGGGAGAGCGCTTCCCTGACACGGAAGAGGTCACTGGTTCAATCCCAGTATCGCGCACGCAGTACACAGCACACAGTGTGAACGGGGCCTGGCAGGCAGTACAACCAGGTCCGGCCCGCGCGATTAGCTCAGCGGGAGAGCGCTTCCCTGACACGGAAGAGGTCACTGGTTCAATCCCAGTATCGCGCACCGCCCAGAACCCCCGGTCGTCGTATCGACGACCGGGGGTTCTGTCATTGGGCTCGCTCCTGACGCGTCAGGAGGAGAAGAGCATCCGCCCGAAGCTCTTGTGGCGGTGGTGCCCGCCGTGCTGGCCTCCGTAGTGGCCGCCGTGCTGCGGGGCGCCCCAGGCGGGGCCCGGGGCCGGCGGGTAGGCCTGCGGCGGCGGGGCCTGCTGCACGGGCGGCGCCTGCGGCGCCCACTGCGCCTCCAGACGGGTCAGGGACTCCAGCTCACCGTAGTCGAGGAAGATCCCCCGGCAACCGCTGCACTGTTCTATCTGGACGCCGTTGCGGTTGTACGTCTGCATCGCTGCACGGCACTTGGGACACTGCATGGTCGGCACGCTCCTCGTCGTTCGTCCGGCGGCGCCGGAACACACTCCCGGCGACCGCCCGTTCACCCTACGGGGACGCCCCTGGCTCCAACTCGGTTGCGAGTCCCGCGATCCGGGCACACGCGTCGATCATCAGCACCTCCACCTCGTCCGGTTCCCGGTCCTCCGCGACGCACTTGGCGACGGCGAGCGCGGCGGTCTGCACGGTGAGGGCGCGGGCCGCGACGTCCAGCCGGGGCCACGGGTCGGCGGCGGGGTCCGCGGGCACGGCGGGGCCGTGCGCGCGGCGGTAGGCGCCGAGGAAGCGCTGCCAGGGCTCCGCGGGCAGCAGTCCGGCCGCGTACCAGGCGGCGGGGCGCGCCAAGTCCCAGGCGGGGTCGCCGAGTCCGAGGTCGTCCACGTCGATGAGGAGCCAGGGGCCGTCGGGGGCCGGGTGGCGTACCAGCTGGCCGAGGTGGAGATCGCCGTGGCAGAGGGCGTACGGACGGGGCTGCGGCGCCTCGCCGCGGGCCCACGCCGGAAGCCGCTCCCAGGCGCGCCGTACGGGTACCGCCGCGGGGTGCGGACCGGCGGCGCGCAGCCGGGCGAGGGCGCGGGCCGCCTTGACGGGGCCGCGCGCGGCGGGCAGACCGCCGGTCACCGACCGGGCTCCGCCCGTCGCGTCGGCCAGGGCGTCGGCCAAGGCATCGGCCAGGGCGTCGGGCGGTACGGCGTGCAGCCGGGCGATCAGCGTCCCCGCCTGCTCCCAGGGCGCCGAGTCCGGGTCGGCGGGGTCGACCGGGGCACCGTAGGGCCAGGCGGTGACCGGGCGGCCGGCCACGTCCCCGGCGTCCGTCGGGAGGGGCGGCAGCAGGATCCCGGCGAGCCGGGGATGCGCGGCGACGGCGAGCCTGGCGCGGTGGGCGATGGGGTCCGTACCGTCGGCGTGCGCCTTGGCGACCGCGTCTCCGTACCGTACGACGGTCGCGTCGGGCCGGTCCGCGAGCACGGTGACGCCTTGGTCACGGGCGCGGCGGGGGGCGGGAGTGTGGGGGAAGTGGGCCGCATGGGTGGAGTGGGCGGCGTGGGCCGCTTCGCGGGCGACGCGGCCGAGCGCGCGGACGACGGACGCGGTCATGATGGCCCCCGGGTGCGATGTGTTCCGGCGCGGAGCCTACTCGCGGCTCTCCGGTCAGGGTGGGCAGGCACCACGGGCCCGACGGAGCACGGTGGAGCGCGGCAGAACGCGGTGGAAAAACGCGATGGCCGGTCAGCTCCCCAGCTAACCGGCCCACCGCTGCCGTCCGCCGCACCCCCGTCCCCACGGGGTTGTTTGGCCGGATGTCCCCGACCCGGGCCGCTCTCCCGGGTCCGGGGCGCCGCTCAGCGCCCCAGCATCACGCCCACGGACGACGCTTGTGTGACCACTGCTTCCCAGCCGCCGAAGACGACGACGAGCAGGGCCGCCAGAGGAAGAACCATGGCCGTCGCCACCAAGGGGTGGCGCGTACCGGACTGGCGCCCGCCGAACGCGGCGTACGCCTTGCGTCCTCGCGTGCGGATCATTGTCCGCGTTGCCGTGTCCGCCATGGTCCCTCTCCTGTCCCGATTCGACAGCGGCGAGTGTCCGACCTCGGGGGACGAGTTCCGCACCCGCCGCTTGATCTCAAGATTAGGGACGCCCGGACGTCAGGGCGTCATGCCCGCGTACCGATTGACGGGCCTCCCGGAGGATGAGCCGTGGACCGGTGGTGTACTCCCCTGGGTGGAGATCGCGCCCCCGGAGTTGGGGTCTTCCCGGAGGGGATGATCCGGAATGCCTTACGGAGGACCGGGCTCTCGCCCGGAAGGATGACGCACTCGCCCGGGAGAACCACTGCTCGGGCCGCCCGTCCGGCTGCGGTCGGCTCGGATCCGGCGCCCGTCGGGCTCTCGTTGATCCGCTTCTCGTGACTTCTCTCACGCACTCCTCCGCCCGGGGGACCACCACGCCCTCCGTACGCCCGTTCCCCTCAATCCCCCTTCCCCGCGCGACCTTTGGGATCATCGCCGGCCAGGCCTCCGGACCCGTCCCGCCGCTGACCTGTCCTCAAGTTTCCCGCTCCACACCGGCAATCGGTCGGCGTGCGAGGGCGCGGCCTATGAGCACACCCGGGCGCAGGTACGTAAGCTGTGCCACGGCACACGGACGACCGGGCAGCGGGGATGGACATGGCGATGATGCGGCTCCGGCGCGAGGACCCGCGTGTCGTCGGCTCGTTCAGGCTCCACCGACGGCTCGGGGCGGGCGGGATGGGCGTCGTCTATCTCGGTTCCGACCGGCGCGGTCAGCGGGTCGCGCTGAAGGTGATCCGGCCCGATCTGGCGGAGGACCAGGAGTTCCGGTCGCGGTTCGCCCGCGAGGTCTCCGCCGCGCGGCGCATCCGCGGCGGCTGCACGGCCCGGCTGGTCGCCGCCGACCTGGACGCGGACCGCCCCTGGTTCGCCACCCAGTACGTCCCGGGCCCCTCGCTCCACGACAAGGTCAACGAGGAGGGCCCGCTGCTCGCGGCCGAGGTCGCCTCGGTGGGCGCCGCGCTCTCCGAGGGCCTGGTCGCCGTCCACGAGGCCGGGGTCGTGCACCGCGACCTGAAGCCCTCGAACATCCTGCTCTCCCCCAAGGGCCCGCGCATCATCGACTTCGGCATCGCCTGGGCGACCGGGGCCAGCACGCTGACCCATGTCGGAACGGCGGTCGGGTCGCCCGGCTTCCTCGCGCCCGAGCAGGTCCGGGGAGCCGCCGTCACACCCGCGACGGACGTCTTCTCGCTGGGCGCCACACTGGCGTACGCGGCCACCGCCGACTCCCCGTTCGGGCACGGCAGCTCCGAGGTGATGCTCTACCGGGTGGTCCACGAGGAGGCACATCTCCACGGGGTGCCTGACGCTCTCGCTCCGCTCGTACGGGCCTGTCTGGCGAAGGACCCGGAGGAACGTCCCAGCACGCTCCAGCTCTCGATGCGGCTCAAGGAGATCGCCGCGCGGGAAGCACAGGGGCTCATCGACAGCCGGCCGCCGGTGCAGCGGGTGCGCGGCGGGCAGGAGCCGGTGCCGGGCGGGCTGACGGAGCGGTACACGGAACGGGAGGCCGCGCGCGGCCCGCAGAGCCGCATGGGGGCGTCCGGTGCTCCTGGGGCACCGGACGGCTCCGGGCCGCGTCAGGGCGGTGGCTCCCGTACCGGCGGCGCGGGCCCGTCCCGTACCGGCGGAGCCTTCGGCCGTACGGGATCAGCCGGCGGGCGTACCGGGTCCGGACGGCCCCCGCGGCCCCGGGACACCGCCCGGGGATCGGCCCGGACGAACGGCCGCCCGGCGTCGGGTACCCGGACGAAGTCGTCCAAGCTGCGGCCCGCGAACCCGCGGCTGCTGCGGCAGCGGCTGATCGTCTTCGTCGTCGTGACGCTCATCGTCGCGCTGGGGATCGCGGCGGCGCAGCAGCTCTGAGGGATACGCCGCGGGATCCGCCGCGCGGTGGTGTGCCCGGTGGTGGTGTGCCGGGTGGGGCGGGGTCAGTGCTCGGGGCGGCCCGCCGTGACCGCGTAGAAGGCGACGGCCGCGGCGGCCCCCACGTTCAGCGAGTCCACGCCGTGCGCCATCGGGATACGGACCCAGGCGTCGGCGGAGTCCAGTGCCCGCCGTGACAGACCGTCGCCCTCGGCGCCGAGCATCAGCGCGACCCGCTCCATCCGGTGCGGAGCCGCGGCGTCCATCGGGACCGCCCGCTCGTCCGGGGTGAGCGCCAGCAGCCGGAAGCCCGCGTCCCGTACCGTGTCCAGCGCCCTCGGCCAGCCCTCCAGACGGGCGTACGGCACGGAGAACACGGCCCCCATCGACACCTTCACCGAGCGTCGGTAGAGCGGGTCCGCGCAGTCCGGCGAGAGCAGCACGGCGTCCATGCCGAGCGCGGCGGCGCTGCGGAAGATCGCGCCGATGTTGGTGTGGTCGTTGACCGCTTCCATGACGGCGACGCGGCGGGCCGTACGGAGCACGTCGGCCACCGTCGGCAGCGGCTTGCGCGCCAGGGAGGCGAGGGCGCCGCGGTGCACGTGGTAGCCGGTGACCCGCTCGGCGAGCTCCGGGCTGACCACGTACACCGGCGCCCGCGCCGCGTCGATGACGTCGCGCATGGCGTCGACCCACTTGGCGGAGAGCAGCATCGACCGCATCGCGTAACCGGCCTGGCCGGCCCGGCGGATGACCTTCTCTCCCTCCGCGATGAAGAGCCCCTCGGCCGGCTCGCGCCGGCGCCGCAGTTCGACGTCGGTCAGCCCGGTGTAGTCGCTCAGGCGCGGATCGTCGGGGTCCTCTACGGTGATGAGTTCAGCCACGGGGTGCTACTGACCTGTCCTGTATGGGTGGGGGTGAGTGGGTGGGGTGGGGGGGTTGTGGGGTGGGGTCGTGCGTCAGTGGCCGTCTCCCAGCGCCACTACGTCACCGATGACGATGACAGCGGGGGGCCGTACCTCTTCGGCCCGGACGACCTCTCCCACCGTCGCGAGTGTGGCGTCCACGCGCCGCTGGGCGGCGGTCGTGCCCTCCTGGACCAGCGCGACGGGGGTTTCGGGGGCCTTGCCGTGCTCGACCAGTGCCTGGGCGATGGAACCGATCTTGTCGACGGCCATCAGCAGGACGAGCGTGCCGCGGAGGCGGGCGAGCGCGGACCAGTCGACCAGCGACCGTTCGTCGTCCGGGGCGACATGGCCGCTGACGACGGTGAACTCATGGGCGACACCGCGGTGCGTGACGGGGATCCCGGCGGCCCCCGGCACGCTGATCGAGCTGGAGATGCCGGGCACGACCGTGCACGGAATGCCCTCGGCGGCGAGCGCGTGGGCCTCCTCCATACCCCTGCCGAAGACGAACGGGTCCCCGCCCTTGAGCCGCACGACGGCCTTGCCCGCCTTGGCATGCTCGATGAGCGCGCTGTTGATGGCCTCCTGAGCCATGAAACGGCCGTACGGGATCTTCGCGGCGTCGATCACCTCGACGTGCGGCGGCAGTTCGTCCAGCAGATCGCGCGGGCCCAGCCGGTCGGCGATGACGACGTCCGCCTCGGCGAGCAGCCTGCGGCCCCGCACGGTGATCAGGTCGGGGTCGCCGGGGCCGCCGCCGACGAGGGCGACACCGGGGGTACGGGTGCGGTGGTGCGGCGCGGCGAGGGTGCCCTCGCGCAGCCCCTCGACGATGGCGTCGCGTACGGCGGCGGAACGGCGCGGGTCACGCCCGGTGAGCACGGCCACGGTGACGCCCTCGCTGCGGCCGGTCGCCGGGGTCCAGGCGGTCGCGGCCTCCGCGTCGTCGCTGCGTACGCACCAGACCCGGCCGCGCTCGGCCTCGGCGGAGGCGGTCCGGTTGGCCTCCGGGTCGCTCGACGCGATGAGGGCGTACCAGGCATCGGCGAGGTCGCCCTCCTCGTACTTCCGGCGCTCCCAGCGGATCTCGCCGGCCGCCGCCATGGCCTCCACGGACGGCTTCGCCGAGGGCGAGACGAGCACGATGTCGGCGCCCGCGGCGATGAGCGACGGCAGCCTGCGCTGCGCGACCTGGCCTCCGCCGACGACAACGACGCGCCGGCCGGAGAGGCGGAGACCGACGGGGTACGCGGGGTGGTCGGCGTGCTGGGCCATGTGGGCGGGGGCTCCTCGGGCGGCGGGGACATGACGAACGTGCTGGTGGGATGGGCTCCAGCTTACGCGGGGGCGGGGTTCCCGGCGGGGGCCGGTGCGTTGCCGTCCGGCGGGGGTGCGGGCCACCCGGCTCGGGTGCGGGCCCGGCGGGGGCCGTTCCCTCGGCCGGGGTGCGGGGCCGTTCCCTGCCGGGGTACATGGCTGGGGGCGGGGGCCGGGGGCCGGGGCCTCCGGATGCACATGTCCGGACGGCATGCTGTGCTCTCCCGGGGGACACCCCCGGCCCCCCGGACGCCGCGTGCGGGGTGAACACATGGGCGCGGGCCGCTTGTGCGGCACACATCACGCTTTGGTGTCCGGACACGCACCTCCTCCGACCCCGACCCCCTCCCGCCGGTGGGCCGTCTCCGTGTGCGCCGCGCCTATTTCTCCGTTACTCCTGCCGAGTCGAACGTCGCGACCTCGTGCATCGCTCGCGCCGCGCTCTGGATCACCGGAAGTGCCAGCAGCGCGCCCGTGCCTTCACCCAGGCGGAGGTCCAGGTCGACCAGGGGGCGCAGGCCGAGCTTGTTCAGGGCTGCCACATGGCCCGGTTCCGCGCTGCGGTGGCCCGCGATGCAGGCCGCCAGGGCCTCCGGGGCGATCGCGCGGGCGACCAGCGCCGCCGCGCCCGCGCTGACGCCGTCGAGGATCACCGGCGTACGCATCGACGCACCGCCGAGGAGGAAGCCGACCAGTGCCGCGTGTTCCAGGCCGCCGATGGCCGCGAGGACGCCGATCGGGTCGGCCGGGTCGGGCTGGTGGAGGTCGAGACCGCGGCGGACCACATCGACCTTTCGGGCGTGCATCTCGTCGTTGATGCCGGTGCCCCGGCCGGTGACCTCCGCCGGGTCCTGTCCGGTGTAGACGCAGATCAGCGCGGCGGACACCGTCGTGTTGGCGATACCCATCTCGCCCGTGAGCAGCGCCTTGTTGCCCGCCGCCACCAGATCGCGAGCCGTTTCGATGCCCACCTCGATCGCCGCGAAAACCTCCTCGCGGCTCATCGCGGGGCCGGTCGTGAAGTCGCTCGTACCGGCGCGGACCTTGCGGGGCAGCAGGCCGGAGCTGGTCGGGAGGTCGCTCGCGACGCCCACGTCCACGACGCAGACCTCCGCGCCGACCTGGGTCGCGAACGCGTTGCAGACCGCTCCCCCGGCCAGGAAGTTCGCGACCATCTGGCCGGTGACCTCCTGGGGCCAGGGGGTGACCCCCTGCGCGTGCACCCCGTGGTCGCCCGCGAAGATCGCGACGGCGGCCGGCTCGGGGATCGGCGGCGGGCAGAGCCGGGAAAGTCCGCTGAGCTGCGCGGAGATGATCTCCAGCATGCCGAGCGCGCCGGCCGGCTTCGTCATCCGCTTCTGGCGCTCCCACGCCTCCCCCAGCGCCTTGGCGTCCAGCGGACGGATCGCGGTGATGGTCTCCTGGAGCAGGTCGTGCGGCTCCTCGCCGGGCAGGGCGCGGCGACCGTACGTCTCCTCGTGGACGACCCATGACAGGGGGCGGCGCTTGGACCAGCCCGCCTGCATCAGTTCGGGCTCCTCGGGGAATTCGTCGACGTACCCGACGCACAGGTACGCCACGACCTCAAGATGCTCCGGCAGGCCCAGCGCGCGAACCATCTCACGCTCGTCGAAGAAGCTGACCCAGCCGACGCCCAGGCCCTCGGCGCGGGCGGCGAGCCAGAGGTTCTCCACGGCGAGCGCGGAGGAGTACGGGGCCATCTGCGGCTGGGTGTGGCGGCCCAGGGTGTGGCGGCCGCCGCGGGTCGGGTCCGCGGTGACGACGATGTTCACCGGGGTGTCGAGGATGGCCTCGATCTTCAGTTCCTTGAACTGCTTGGCCCGGCCCTTCGGCAGCGACTTGGCGTAGGCGTCGCGCTGACGCTGCGCCAGTTCGAGCATGGACCGCCGGGTCTCTGCGGAGCGGATGACGACGAAGTCCCAGGGCTGGGAGTGGCCCACGCTGGGCGCGGTGTGTGCGGCTTCCAGGACGCGGAGCAGCACCTCGTGCGGGATGGGATCGGAACGGAAGCCGTTGCGGATGTCGCGGCGCTCGCGCATCACACGGAGCACGGCGTCGCGCTCGGCGTCGTCGTAGCCGGACGCGGCCGGCGTGCCCTCCTGCGGCTCGGGCTCCGGGGCGGGGAGCGGAGCCTGCTGCTCCTGGGCAGTCGGCTGGTCCTGGGCAGTCGGCTGGTCGTCGGCTGCTGTCTGGACCTGGGTTGCTGTCTGGACCTGGGCTGCTGTCTGGACCTGGGCCGCCGGCTGGTCCTTGGCTGTCGGCTGGTCCTGGGCTGCCGGCTGGTCGTCGGCTGCTGTCTCGTCTTCGGCGGGGAGCGGGGCCTGGTCCTGGGCCTCGTCCGGCGCCGGGGACGGTGTCTGGTCCGCGGCAGGTGTCCGGTCCGGGGTCGGGGCGGGCTCCGGGGCGGGAGCTGCCGTTTCCGCCGCTGCCGGGACGGGCTGCGGGTCGGGCTCGGCGACGGGTACGGGCTCCGGCTCGGGGGCCGCCGCCGTGGTGGGCTCCGGGGCGGGCTCGGGTTGCGGCGCGGGCTCCGGGGCGGGCTCGGGGGCCGCTGTCGCGACCGGCTCGGGCTCCGGTGCGGGCTCCGGCTCTGCGGCCGGGGCCGGGGTGGGCTCGGGCTCAGGGGTCTGCTCGGCCACCGGCTCGGGGGTCGGCTCCGCCAGCGGCTCGGGGGCCGGCTGCGGTTCGGGCTGGGGCTCCGGTGTTTCGGCCACCGGCTCGGGGGCGGGTTCCGGTTCGGGGGCGGCGGCCACCGGGTCGGGCGCGGCCTGCGGTTCGGGTTCCGGCTCCGGGGCCGGGGGTTCCTCGGCCGCCACCGGCTCGGGCGCGGGGGGGTGCTGGGCTTCCGGGGTCTCCGTCACCGCGACCGGTTCGGGCGCGGGCTCCGGCTGGGGTTCCTGGGGCGCGGGCTGCTCGGGGGCGGCCGTCTCCGCGGGGGGCTCGGGGCGGGGTTCCTGGGGCGCGGGCTCAGGGGCGGCCGTCTCGGCGGCGGGGGGCGTCTGCGGTTCGGGAGGTTCGGGGGCCACGGGCGGCGTCTGGGGGCGGGGGCGTACCCGGACGGCCTGGGTCGGGGCGCCGGCCGGGCCGCGGTCGGCGAGGGAGCGGACCACGCCGCCCGTCGGGTCGGGGACCGGCGGACCCATGTGCAGCGGGCGGCGCGGCGGGGCCGAAGCGGTCGCCGGGGCCGCGGCGGGCGGCGGGACACGTACGCCGTTCAGGTCGACCGAGCCGGAATCCCGGCCACCGGTCTCGTGGGCGCCCGGCTGGTGCGGCGCCGGCGGCTGCTCGGCCGCGGGCTCCTCCGGCTGCGTGGCGGCGGGCTCGGGGGCCGGCTGCTCCGGCGCCGCGGCGGCCTCCGGCGCGGGCGCTTCCACCGCGGCCGGGGGCTCGGGCGCCGCCGGTTCGGGCTGTCCGGGGGCGGGCTCGGGCGCCGCGGGGACGGCCTGCTCCGCGGGGACTTCGTACGCCTCAGGTGCCTGCGGCGGGACCTGGGCCTGTGACACCGGCTCCGTCATCGGCGCCGGCTGTTCTATGAGGGGCACTTGCTGCGGGACGGGCGCCGGCGCGGCGGCCGCGTACTCCTGCTGGGCGGCGTACGGGTCGGGTGCGTACGCCTCGGGGGGTGTGTACGCCTCGGGCGCGGGGGCGGCGTACGCCTCGGGGGCCGGGTAGCCCTCGGGGACCCCGTACGCCTGCTGGGGCGCCGTCGCGTAGCTGTCGACGGCGTACCCCTCGGGCACGGCGTAGGCGGCGTGCGGGTCCGCCGGGACGACCTGGGGGTCGCTCCAGCCGCCCTGTGAACTCGGCATCAGCAGCAGGTCTTCGTCCTCGGTGGCGGGCCCGGAGGGGGTCAGGTAGGTGTACGTGCCAGGAGCCGGTACGCCCGGCTGCTTCACCATGCCTGCGTTCTCCGGCAGTCCCTCGCCCGGGACCTGGCCGGTGTCAGTCATGCGTACCCCTCGCCCATTTGTTTCCGCTCCTTCGGCCCTTCCACCGGGGCGCCCGATCCGCGGCGTGTGTCCGGCGCCCGTCAGGAACAACGAGCGTGGGCGCCGCGCGGCACGAATCGACCCTCGGTCCGCCCGTATTCTCACGGCTTCCCGCGGGCTTGCCCAGCCGTGGCGGGGATACGCCACGGCCCGCTGTGGACTGCGCCACGTCGCGCGTCCCCCCGGTTCTCCGCTGTATCACATCAGGGCCCAAAACGGGCCCCTTTTCCGGACATTGACGAACGAAGCGACGAACGCCCGGCAGCAGTACAACGATCGGCCAGCCTACCTCGCGAAGGGTCGCGGCAGGGTCATGAGGGGAGTCCTCGACGCCGTCCCGAGACCAGGAAGACGACGGAGCGCTCGCGCTCGGTCCACCCTCCCGTGTCGAGTTCGACGGACTGGAGAAGGGCGCACTCCACCTCATATCCCCCTCCGGCCAAGGCCGTTCCGACCGCTTCGGCCTCGTCCCTCGTGGCGGCGTGGGTGACGATCCGCTCGGGCCGCCGGTCGGCGCAGGCGATGACGACATCGACGCCGCCGCCCCCGATCCGTACGACATCGGGTTCGGGGAGCCGTTCCAGCACATGGGGCGCGCGGCCCTGGACGACCTGGAGCTGGACGCCCGCGCGGCGGGCGGCGGCGGCCGTGCTGGCGCAGGCGCCGGGTTCCTCGTCGACGGCGATCACGGCCGCGCCGAAGCGGGCCGCCTCGGCGGCGAGGGCTCCGCTGCCGGAGCCGATGTCCCAGATCAGATCGCCGGTGCGGGCGCCGATCCGGGCGAGCTGGGCGGCGCGCAGCCAGGTGGACTCGCCCTCGTCGAGGTTGATGCCGTACTCCGCGCCGGGCAGCGCCCAGCCGCGGCGCTCCGGCGGGTAGCCGGGGTCGCGGCCGGCGATCCAGCCGCCGGACGGGGCGGGTGCGGTGCCGACGCCTCCGATGACGATGACGACGTTGGGGTCGCGCCAGACGTGGTCGGCGGCCTTGTCGGAGGTGAGGACGGTGACCTGTTCGCGCTCGGTGCCCAGTTCCTCGCAGATGACGAAGGTGCGGTGGACGCCGTCGAGGAGCAGGGCGAGTTCGGCGGGTCCCGCGCCCGGGGAGGTGAGGACGGCGACCTTGGTGTGGGCGCGGACGACGTTGACGGCGCGGCGCAGGGTGCGGCGGTGGGCGACGACGATCTGGGCGTCGTCCCAGGCCATGCCGGCCCGGGAGAAGGCGGCGGCCACCGAGGAGACCGCGGGGACGACCTCGACCTCCAGGCCGTGCGCGGGGGCGCGCAGGGTGCGGACGACGCCGAAGAAACCGGGGTCGCCGTCGGCGAGGACGACGGCGGTGCCGCGGTGGCCGACGATCCTGCGGGCCGCCAGGTCGATGGAGCCGAGCCGGATGCGTTCGGCGCGGGCCGGCACCTCGGGGAGCGCGAGATGGTGGGCGGCCCCGGCCACCAGCGTGGCGGCCGAGAGCGCGGACCTGGCGGCGGCGGTGAGGGGCGAGCCGTCCCAGCCGATCACCGTGACGCGGTCGGCCATCGTCGTCAGTCTCCCGAAGGTTGTCGCGGGTGGGGCGAGGGCGTGGGGGCTGCGCTGCGTACGGCCCCCCTGGGGCCGGGCACGGTGAGAGTACCTGGCTCGGTCGGAGGCGAAGGGTGCGGGTCGGAGTGCGGCGGTGCGGGGGTCAGCGCCAGTCGGGGAAGGAGGCGTAGCCGCGGGCGTCGGCCAGTTGTTCGTCGATGCCTTCGAGGTCCTCGGGGAGCAGGCTCCAGACGATGAGGTCGGTGCGGATCCGGGTCCAGCCGCCGTCCTCGGTCTGCGAGCGCGCTATCCAGGCGTTGCGCAGGACGCCCTCGCTGATGCAGCCGATCTTCTGCGCGACCTGCTGGGCGGCGGTGTTGTCGGCGGCGGTGCGTACTTCGATGCGTTCGAACTTCTGGTCGCGGAAGAGCCATTGGGCGACCGCCTGCATCGCCTCGGTGGCGTAGCCCTCGCCGCGGGCCCAGGGGGCGGTCACGTACGACGCCTCGGTGGCGAGGGCGTGCCAGTTGGTGTTCCGCAGGCGTACGACGCCGACGAGCCGCTGGGTCAGGAACTCGTGGACGGCGAAGGCGATCCCGCGTCCGGTGCGGCGTTCGTTGGGGGCGATTCTTCGGACCCACACCTCGGCGTCCTTGTGGGTGTAGGGATGGGGCACGGAGGTCCAGGCCGTGACCATCTCGTCGTTCATCATGTCGATGTGCGCCGGGATGTCCGCGAGTTCATAGGGGCGCAGCACCAACCGCTCCGTGCTGATGGAGACGTCCGGAAAGGTGGTAGTCATGCGAGCTCCATGCCTCAGTCCGTCGTAAATGCACAGCATGCAGCATCCTGGCGGGATGCGCATGGCCGGGTCCGTACGGATGCGTGTGCCCCGCACACGATCGGTGTGTGCGGGGCGCGCGCGGGCGGGAACGCTACCGGTGTGCCTACTTGGCCGCGCCGAAGGAGGGGATGACCGAGCCGTCGTAGGTGTCGTCGATGTACTTCTTGACCTCGTCGGAGTTGAGGAGCTGCGCGAGCTTCACGACGCGCGGGTCCTTCTCGTTGCCGCGCTTGACGGCGAGGAAGTTGGCGTACGGGTTGCCGTCGGCCTTCTCCAGGGCGAGGGCGTCCTGGGCGGGCTTGAGCTTGGCCTCGATGGCGTAGTTGCCGTTGATGACGGCGGCGTCCACGTCGTTCAGGGCGCGGGGCAGTGTGGCGGCCTCCAGTTCCTTGAACGTGAGGCCCTTCGCGTCCTTGATGGAGGAGAGGTTGGCGTCGGTGCCGACGCCGTCCTTCAGTGTGATCACACCGTTGTCGGCGAGCAGCTTGAGCGCGCGGCCCTCGTTGGTGGTGTCGTTGGGGATGGCGACGGTCTGGCCGGCCTTGAGGTCCGTCAGCGCCTTGACCTTCTTGGAGTAGAGGCCGAGGGGCTCCAGCTCGACGTTGACGACGGGCACGATGTCGGTGCCCTTCTTCTTGTTGAAGTCGTCGAGGTAGGGCTTGTGCTGGAAGAAGTTGGCGCCGACCTCGCCGCTCTGGGTGGCGGTGTTCGGCAGGACGTAGTCCGTGAACTCCTTGACCTCCAGCTTGAGGCCCGCCTTCTCCGCCAGGTTCTTCTTGACGAAGTTCAGGATGTCGGCGTGCGGTGTCGGGGACGCGGCGACGACGAGGGGCTTGGAGGTGTCGGCGGAGGCGGTGGAGCCGGCGCCCGGGTCGGAGGAGGTGCCGCAGGCGCTGAGGCCGAGGGCGAGGGCCGTGGTGACGGCGGCGGTCGCGGTGATCTTGAGGGTGGTACGCACGAAGAGTGCCTCTTTCCGGTGATGCGGGTGACGTGGCCCGGACAAGGAGTGCGGGCGGTTGGGGAGGAGGTCAGGAGGCGGTACGGCCGCGGCGGGCCAGCAGGCGTACGGCGCCGTCGCCGAGGAGCTGGATCACGGTGACGAGCGCGATCAGCACCACGACCGTGGCGATCATGAAGCCGTTCTCGAAGCGCTGGAAGCCGTAGGTGACGGCCTTGGAGCCGAGCCCCTCACCGCCCACCGCGCCCGCCATCGCCGAGTAGCCGATGAGCACGATGAGGGTGGTGGTGACGGCGGAGACCAGGGAGGGCAGGGCCTGCGGGAGCAGGACCTTGCGGACGATGGTGGGGATCGAGCCGCCCATCGCCTGGACGGCCTCGACCAGCCCGTGGTCGACCTCGCGGACCGCCGTCTCGACGAGGCGCGCGAAGAAGGGGATGGCGCCGATCGCCAGTGGCACGATCATCGCGGTGGGGCCGATGAAGGTGCCGACGACCAGGGTGGTGAAGGGGATCAGCGCGATCAGCAGGATCATGAACGGCAGCGAGCGGCCGATGTTCACGATCACCCCGACGACCTTGTTGACCAGGGTGTTCTGAAGGAGTCCGCCCTGGTCGGTGAGGACCAGCAGGATGCCGAGGGGCAGTCCGCCCGCGACGGTGACGAGCGCGGACCACAGCACCATGTAGAGGGTGTCGATGGTTCCCTGGGTCAGCAGGGGCTGCATTTCCGACCAGGTCACTTGGCATCTTCCTTCACGGGCGCGGGGGCCTGGGCCGGGACGGTCACGGGCGCGGCGGTCTCGTCGGCGTCGACGACCTCCGCCTGGAGGCCCTGTTCGCGCAGGAAGCCGATCGGGACAACGTTCTCCTCGTACGCGCCGGGGAGTTCGATGCGCATCCGGCCGATCTGGCGTCCGCCGACGGTGTCCATCGCGGCACCCAGGATCGATATGTCGATGTTGTAGGTGCGGGCGAGCTGGGAGATCACCGGCTGGGTGGCCGCCTCGCCGTGGAAGGTGACGTCGATGACCGTACGGCCGGGGCCCGAGGACGTCCCGCCGACCGGGAAGAGCTCCTGGGCGAGCTGGGAGCCGGGGGTGGCGAGGAGTTCGCCGACGGTGCCGGACTCGACGATCCGGCCCCGGCTCATCAGTGCCGCCGAGTCGCAGATCGTCTTCACGACCTCCATCTCGTGGGTGATGAGCAGGACGGTCAGGCCGAGCTGCTGGTTGAGGTCGCGCAGCAGCTGGAGGATGGAGCGGGTGGTCTCCGGGTCGAGGGCGCTGGTCGCCTCGTCGGAGAGGAGCACCTTCGGGCGGCCGGCGAGCGCGCGGGCGATGCCGACGCGCTGCTTCTGGCCGCCGGAGAGCTGGGCGGGGTACGCCTTGGCCTTGTCGGCGAGTCCGACGAGGTCGAGGAGTTCCAGGGCGCGGCGGGAGCGCTCCTCGCCGGTGACGCCGAGGATCTCCAGCGGGAGTTCGATGTTGTCCTTGACGGTGCGGGAGGACAGCAGGTTGAAGTGCTGGAAGACCATGCCGATCGAGCTGCGCGCGCGGCGCAGCTCCTTCCCGGCCCGGCGGCCCCGGCCGGCGAGCGCGGTGAGGTCCTGACCGTCGACGGTGACCGTCCCGGCGGTGGGGCGTTCGAGGAGGTTGACGCAGCGGATCAGCGAGGATTTACCGGCGCCGCTGCGGCCCACGACGCCGAAGACCTCGCCCTCGCGGACATGCAGGTCGACGCCGTCGAGCGCGGTGACCTCACGGCCGCGCGACTGCGCGGACCGGTAGACCTTGGTCAGGCCCGTAGTAGTGATCACAGGGGGGTTCCGTCACTGTCGAGTGCGCGGCGGGATGGGCCGGGCACGGGGCATTCGTCGTGGCCGCGCGCACGCCGGCGCGGCGGGTGACCGGGGCGCGGCGCGTGCGGGACAGGCCCGACCGGGCGCGGGCGTGTGTATGGGGGGCAGGCTCGCTTCGGGGGCGCGAGGCTCAGGCAGGGGCCCTCAGAAGGAGCACATTCGACACAGACAACGAGCACCGGGCGTCGTGATCGCCTCGGTCGCGGGGGCGCGGTAGCTCGTCGTGGTCATGCGGCAAGTAAAACAGACATCAGATCGCCCACCGGGCGAGTGTCCGAATAGCGGAACAAAACGTCGCACCATACGGACGGGCCCGGAGGCGCGGCGACAGCGGTCCGGCCGCCTCGGCCGGCCCGGGTCGCAGCCGCTGCCACGGCCGTGACCTGCGCGGATACGGAGCGGACCGCTGCGGTGGCCGGATCCGCGCGCCCTTCGGGGGCGGTCGCGGACCGGCGTTGGCTGTGGTCAAGGCCACGGTCACCCGCCGCTCGCCGCGCGCGGGCGGAACGCGGCCCGAACGCGGGCGGCCGGAGGCGGCCGGGGGCGCCCGCCGAGGGCCTATTACGCCGTAATACTCTCAGCTCCATGCTTGTCGCCCTGACGGTCACGGTCTCCGTGGCCGCGCTCGTCCTCGCCGCCTGGTGCGGTCACGCCGCCTATCGCGACCAGCCCACCAAGGACTGGCACTTCATCGGCATGGCCGTGGTGACCCTGCTGGCGCTGGTCCAGTTCGTGGTCGGGGTCGTGCGGCTCGCGCGCGGCGAGCAGGCCGACGAGGGCTCGGTCATCTTCGTCTCGTACCTGCTGGGCGCCCTGCTGGCAGTGCCCGCGGCGGGCTTCCTGTCGTTGGGCGAGCGGACCCGCTGGGGTTCGGTGACGGTCTCCGCGGGGGCCGTCGTCCTGGCCGTGCTGGAAGTACGGCTCCACGACATCTGGGGAGGCTGACCCGATGAGCACCGAGGTACCGGAGACGTCCGGGGCGCCGGGCGGCGCGCCCGCCCGGCCGGCCCCCCTGGTCAAGGGACCCGGGCTGCTGCTGGTCTGGCTGTACGGGGTGATGTCCGTGGGCGCCGTCTCGCGCTCGGCCTATCAGATCGCCACCGAGTTCGACCACGCGCCGCTGGCCTACTCGCTCTCCGCCGTCGCGGCCGCCGTCTACGCGTTCATCACGTACACCCTGGTGCGCGGCGGTGAGGCGGCGCGCCGGGCGGCCCTGGTGTGCTGCGCCGTGGAACTGGCCGGGGTCCTGACCGTGGGGACATGGGCGCTGGCGGACCCGTCCGCCTTCCCGGACTCCACCGTCTGGTCGGACTACGGCAGGGGCTATCTCTTCATCCCGGTGCTGCTGCCGGTCACGGGCATCCTGTGGCTGCGGAAGCGGGGCGTGGCGCGCGCGTGAGCCCGGGACGACCGGGACACGTTCGAGAAGCGGAATCCCCGGTCGGCCTCCGCCGGTGCGCGGCGGACGGGGAGGATTCCGCCCTCACGTCAGGCGCTGGCCAGGTACACGCGGTCGGCGGGCGTCTTCTCCAGCGTGACGAGCCGCAGCCGGGGACCGACCTGCTCCGTCGCCACCGGCGCGTACCCACGGCTGCGGTAGAGCCGCAGATTGCCCTCGCTGCGGTGGCCGGTGAAGAGCTGGAAGCGCCGCGCGGCCGGCTCCGCCGTGAAGTGGACCTCTATGGCGTCAAGCAGCCGTCCGCCGAGACCGTGCCTGCGCAGCCGCGGATGGACGATGAGTTTGGCGATCCGCGCGGTGCCCGTCTCGTCGACGCTGCCGCGCACGGAGGCCACCACCTCGTCGCCGAGGCGGGCCACCAGGGCGTGCCCGCTGTCGAGTTCGGCCCGGAGGTCGTCGAGCGTCTGGGTCAGCGGCTCGATGGTGTAGTCGCCGTACAGCTCGGCCTCGTTCTGGTAGCACAGGTACTGGAGTTTCAGGATCTGTTCCGCGTCCTGCGCACGCGCCGCTGAGATGGTCACGCTCATGCCCATGTGTGCATACCTCCCGCTCACTTGGTCCGCCGGTGTCTACCGCTCCTTTCCCCCGCGTTCAGGAGCCGCAACCTCCGCCGCCAGCATTCTGCGCAGGCATCCCAGGCATCTCGACCGCAAGGGCCCCAAACTGCCCTGTGACATACCCAACTCACCGGCCATCTCCCGGTAGGTGAGGTCCTTGGCGGACAGCATCGCCGTCAGCACGCTCGGGCAGCGGCCGGGCGTGCGACCGACCGCCGCGCGCACCGCCCTGTTCCGGTCGGTGCGCAGCACGATCCGCTCGGGGTCCGATTCGAGGTCGGCGGGGGGTTCGTGGCGGTACGTACGTTCCCTGGCGGCGGTGCGCCGGGCGCGGCGCGCCTCCGCCCGTACGACGTCGCGCACCCAGCGCGCCGGGTCGCCGGGCGCCCCGGCGCGGACCGGCCGCTCCAGCAGCCGTACCCAGGCACCCTGTTCGAGGTCCCCGGCCTCGACGCCGGCCGCCGGCGCCTCCGCGGCGGCCTCGGCCCGGACCAGGGGCAGCAGCGCGCGGACGAGGATCCCCGGCGCGGGCGCGGGCGCCGGGTCGCGCGGTGCCGCCGGGGAGCCCGGCGCGCGCCCGGGTTCCGGCGGGCGGTGTGCCTCGGGCTGGGGCGGGCGGGGTGCGCGGAGGGGCCGGGTGGCACGGGCTGGCGTCATGTCCGGCGGGACGTCCGGGCGGTGGCGGAAGGTTGCCCCCCGGCCGGGCAGTCACCCGACCGGGGGAAGCCGGCTCAGCGGCTGACGAAGTCCGCCCGCGCGAGCAGACCGGTGTCCGGGTTGTCGGTGAAGATCCCGTCGATGCCCTGCTCGAAGTAGGCCCGCAGGGCGCCGAAGGCGTCGCCGTACGCGTTCGGGTCCGTGCCGCGCCGGAAGTCGGCGGGCAGGAAGGCGTTCTCGTTGCGGAGCGTGTACGGGTGCAGGACCAGCCCCTTGGCGTGGGCGTCCCGTACGAGCGTGGTGGGCTTCCCGAGCCTGCCCGCGGCGTCCTTCGGGATGACGAGGTCGAGCGTCGGGCCGATGCCCTGCGCGAAGGACGCGATCCACTTCAGCCCCTCGGGCTTCACCAGATCGGCGACCGTCCGCGGGTCGCCCGCCACCGTGAAGTCCCAGGGGCGGCTGCCCGCCGCGTCGAGCAGGACGACGCGCGGCGAGTCGACCAGCTTCGCCATCCGCCGCATGCTGCTCGGCTCGAAGGACTGGAGGAAGATCGCGGAGTCGGCGCGGTCGCGGCGGTACTTCCGGAGCAGCTTCGCGAAGGGCTCCTCCAGGCCGAGGCCGATGGAGCGGAAGTAGGTGGGGTGCTTGGTCTCGGTGTAGAGCCAGACGGTGCGGCCGAGGCGGCGGCCCTGCTCGTCGGCCCAGCGGAGCACCTCCTCGAAGGTGGGGACCGTCCAGCGGCCGTCGTAGAGCGTGTTGTGCTGCCGCACGCCCGGGATGCGCTCCTTGGCGCGCAGGGTCTTCAGCTCGGCGAGGGTGAAGTCCTCGGTGAACCAGCCGGTGAGGCTGACCCCGTCAATGGACTTGGTGGCCTTGCGGTCGGCGAACTCCGGGTGGTCCGCGACATCGGTGGTGGCCGTGATGTCGTTCTCGTGACGGCACACCAGATGGCCGTCCTTGGTGGGCACCAGGTCCTGCTCGATCACGTGCGCGCCGAGGTCGAGGGCGTGCTGGTACGAGCCGAGGGTGTGCTCGGGGCGGTAGCCGCTGGCCCCCCGGTGGCCGATGACCGTGGGCACGGGGAGGGCCGGCTCCGCATGCCCGTTGCCGCCCCGTCCCCGCTCGGCGGCGACCGCCGCGGTGGGCAGCGCCACGGCCGCCGAGCCGAGCACCGCCGCGCCCAGTACGGTCCGCCGCCCGGGCGTGTTCCGCGCACCCTGTGTCATGAACGCTCCTTCGATGTGAGGTCCCGTGCCTGAGAATCGAGGTGAGCGTAGGCGGACGTCCCCTCCGTACGGGAGACCATCGCGCGAACGTGGTGGGAACACAGATCAACAGTGCGTATCCACTCCGTGAACCCGATGTGCGCTGCCCCCGGGCCACGAGTACCGTACTCACCTGCACGGATTTACTCGGCCGTCCAACAACCGCACCACGACACCGGAGGACCCGTTGTCCCGCTTCGCCCTCATCAAGGCAGTGCTCGGGCCGGTCATGCGCCTGATGTTCCGTACGAGGGTGGAGGGCGCCGAGAACATCCCGCGGAGCGGCCCCGTCATCCTCGCCGGGAACCACCTCACCTTCATCGACTCGATGGTCCTGCCGCTGGTCTGCGACCGTCAGGTCTTCTTCATCGGCAAGGACGAGTACGTCACGGGCAAGGGGCTCAAGGGCCGGCTGATGGCCTGGTTCTTCACCGGCGTCGGCATGATCCCGGTGGACCGGGACGGCGGCCGGGGCGGTGTCGCGGCACTGATGACGGGCCGCCGGGTGCTGGAGCAGGGCCAGCTCTTCGGCATCTACCCGGAGGGCACCCGCTCCCCCGACGGCCGCCTGTACCGGGGGCGTACGGGCATCGCGCGGCTGACGCTGATGACCGGCGCGCCGGTGGTCCCGTTCGCGATGATCGGCACGGACAAGCTCCAGCCGAGCGGTTCCGGCATGCCGCGCTTCGGCAAGGTGACGGTGCGCTTCGGGGAGCCGATGGAGTTCTCCCGGTACGAGGGCATGGACCGGGACCGCTATGTGCTGCGCGCGGTGACGGACTCGGTGATGACCGAGGTCATGGAGCTGTCCGGCCAGGAGTACGTGGACATGTACGCCACGAAGGCCAAGGCCGCGTAAGCGCGCCGGCCTTCCCCGGAGCCACGCACGGCGTCGGCAGCCGCCCTCAGTGCGCTACGCCGCCGTCCAGCTTCTGGCCCCGCAGCAGGAACCAGGCGGCCACCGCCGTCGCCAGCAGGACCGCCGCGCCGAGGCCCGACGCCACGCGCAGGCCGTCGACGAAGGCGCCCTGGGCGGCGGTGAGCAGTTCCGCGCCCGCGGGGCCCGGCAGGGTGGCCGCCGCGTCCACCGCGCCGCCCAGCGACTGGTGGGCCTGCACGGCCGTCGCCTCGGGGATGCCGGGCGGCGTGGCGAAGTCCCGGTAGACGCCGGTGACGACGGAGCCGAGCAGCGCGATGCCGAGCGCCGCGCCCAGTTCGTACGCCGTCTCGGAGACCGCGGAGGCCGAGCCCGCCTGTTCCTTGGGGACGCTGGAGAGGATCACGTCCGCGGTGACGGTGAACGAGAAGCCCGCGCCCGCCCCGACGAGCAGCAGCACCGCGCCCAGCACCGGGTAGCCGGTGGACGCGCTCAGCCCGGTCATCACGGCGAGCGGGACCCCGATCGCCGCGAGTCCGCCGGCCACCACCGCCCGTACGGAGAACCGGCGCGCGGCGCGGCCCGCGAGCAGCCCGGTCACCACCGCGCCGATCGCCGCGGGCAGTTCGGCGACGCCGGCCTCCAGCGGGCCGCGCCCCTGGACCAGTTGCAGGAACTGTGAGAGGAAGAAGACCAGCCCGGACAGGCCGAGGATCGTCAGCAGATCGGCCAGTACGGCACCGGAGAACCCCCGGTGGTGGAAGAGGCGCACGTCCAGCAGCGGGGCGGGCAGGGTGAGCTGGCGGCGTACGAACCAGTAGAGCGCGGCCACGCCGGCCACCCCGACCACCGCGACCTCCCAGGCCGCCCCGTGCGCGGCGGCCTCCTTGATCGCGTACACCACACCGACGATGCCGACGAGCGAGAGCGCCACGCTGAGCAGGTCCCACGGGCCCGGGGCCGGGTTCTTCGACTCGGGAAGCGTACGGATGCCGACGAGGACGAGCACCGCCATCACGGGCAGGTTGATCAGGAAGACCGAGCCCCACCAGAAGTGCTCCAGCAGGAAGCCGCCGACGACCGGGCCGACCGCCGCGCCCGCCGACGCCATCGCGCCCCAGATACCGATGGCGAGACTGCGCTCGCGGGGATCGTGGAAGAGATTCCGGATCAGGGCGAGCGTGGCCGGCATCAGGGTCGCGCCCGCGACCCCCAGCAGCGCCCGCGCCACGATCATCATCTCCGGGGTGGACGCGTAGGCGTTCAGCACGGAGACACCGCCGAAGGCGACCGCGCCCGTCAGCAGCAGCTTCTTGCGGCCGATGCGGTCACCGAGGCTGCCCATCGAGACCAGCAGGCCCGCGATGACGAAGGAGTAGATGTCGCCGATCCACAGGAGCTGTGTGCCGGAGGGTTTGAGGTCCTCACTGAGGAAGGGGGTGGCGAGGCCGAGCACGGTGGCGTCGACGGCCACCAGCAGCACCGCGAGGACCAGGACGGCGAGCGCGATCCAGCGCCCGGGACGGGGCCGGAACTCGGCGTCCGTCACCGCCGGGTGGGTGCTGGTCATGTGTCCACGCTCCGTCGTGCTCCGCCGAGCAGCAACTCGACGATCATGTACTGGAAGTCCTTGGCGGCGACCCTGCCGTCGTGGATCGCCCAGGCGCCGGCGCCGATGAGTCCGTACAGCGCCTCGGTCAGCCAGGCGGGGCTGAGGTCGATCCGGAAGTGGCCCTGTTCCTGGCCGCGCCGGAAGAGCGCGGAGAACCGGGCGTCGATCCGGTCCCAGCCCTCGTTGACCTCGCCCTCGAAGAGCTGGTTCTCGGTGACGAGGAAGGCGAGGAGCCCGGCGACGGGTTCGACCCGGGCGACGAGCCGGCGCAGCGCCTCGTCCGCGGGGCCCTCGCCGAGCCCGGCCCCGTCCAGGGCCGCCTCCAGCTCCTGGAGACCGCGCGCCTCCAGCGCCTTGATCAGCGCGTCCCGCCCGGCGAAGTGCCGGTGGAGGGTGGCCCGGCCGATACCGGCGGCGCGCGCGACCTCGTCCATGGTCGCGGTCGGTCTGCGGGTGAGCAGGGCCGCGGCGGTGCGCAGCACCTGGTCCCGGTCGGTCGTCATGAGGCAACCATAACCCGAATGAGACATCGACGTCTCATTCAATACGATGATCTACCAGAGAGCCGGAGAGGTGGAGTGGATGAAGCCACTGCTGCTGATCGATGTCGACGGTCCGCTCAATCCGTACGTCGCCCTGTCGGAACCGCGGCCGCCGCACGGCTACACCGGGCATGTGATGCGCCCCTCGGCCTGGCCGTACCCGCAGCCGCTGACCGTGCTGCTCAACCCGGAGCACGGCACGGAGCTGCTGGCGCTCGCCGACCGTTACGAGCTGGTCTGGGCCACGACCTGGGAGGGCGACGCCAACGAGTGGATCGGGCCGCACCTCGGGCTGCCGGAGCTGCCGTACATCAGCTGGCCCGAAACACACGGGACGACCCCGCGCGGGACCTTCTGGAAGACGCGGTACGTCCTGGAGTACGCGGCCGGGCGGCCGTTCGCCTGGGTCGACGACGAGATCACGCCGTACGACCGGGAGTGGGTGGAGCGGGAGCACCTCGCCCCCGCCCTGCTGCTGCGCGTCGACCCCGGCATCGGGCTGACCCGGCAGGACTTCGAGGCGCTCGCGCGGTGGGCGGGCGCGCGGAGGACCCCCGCCCCCCCCCCCCGCGGCTCTGTCTCCGTCCCTGTCTCCGTCCCTGTCCCTGGCTCCGTCTCCGCCTCCTGCCGCCACGGCCACTGAGTACGCGTACTCAGCGACCCGGCACCGGAGTTGAGTACCCGGCGCGTGGCCGTCCGGCCTCCCGGCCGCCAGGCTGACACCATGAAGCCGAACACACGCGTACCCGGCCCCCGGGCCCGCGACGCGAGGTCTGCCGACCCACGGGTTCTCGCCGCCGCGACCCCCGCGGGACGGGACCGGTACATCGACCTGCTGCGCGTGGCCTCGCTGGGCACCGTCGTGCTCGGCCACTGGCTGATGGCGGCCGTGACCGTCGACGCGGACGGCCGCGCGGAGGCCGGCAACCTGCTGGCGGTCGTACCCTCGCTGCAGATCCTGACCTGGCTGCTCCAGATCATGCCCGTCTTCTTCTTCGTGGGCGGCTTCTCGCACGCCCTGTCCTACCGCTCACTGCACCGCCGGCTCGACGGCCGGGGCGTGTACGCGGCCTTCCTGCGGGTCCGGCTGCGCCGGCTGCTGCGGCCGGTCATGCTCTTCGTCACGGTCTGGGGTGCGGTTGCGCTCGCCCTGCAACTCATCGCTCCCGAGAGCCAGTTGGCGAACATCGCGGCACGGCTCGTCGCCCAGCCGCTCTGGTTCATCGGGATCTACCTGGCGATGGTGGCGCTCACCCCGCCGCTGCTGAAGCTCCACGAGCGGTACGGCTGGGCCGCGTTCGGCGCGCTCACCGCCGCCGCGGCCACCGTCGACCTGCTGCGCTTCGCCCTCGGGGTGCCCTACGTCCCGTTCCTGAACTTCGCGTTCGTCTGGCTCGCCGTCCACCAGCTCGGCTTCCTCCGCGCGGACGGCCGGCTGCGTACGCCCCGGCTCCCGGCCGCGCTGGCCGTGTCCGGGCTGGCCGCCGCCACCGCGCTGGTCGCCCTCGGACCGTATCCGCTCTCCATGGTGGGCATGCCGGGCGAGAAGATCAGCAACATGGCCCCACCCACCTTCGCGCTCCTCTGCCACGGCCTCTGGCTGGTCGGCGCCGTGGAACTGCTCCGCGCCCCCGCCGCCCGGCTGCTGGCCCGCCCCCGCGTGTGGCGCGGTGTCGTCGCCGCCAACGGCATCGCCATGACCGCCTTCCTCTGGCATCTCACCGCGATGCTCGGGGTGTACGCGCTCGCCCTCGGGCTGGGCGCGCCCTTCCCCGCCCCGGGAACCGGGACCTGGTGGGCCCAGGTCCCGGTCCGGCTGGCCGCGGCGGCCGCGCTCACCGCGCTGCTGGTCGCCGTCTTCCGCGCCGCGGAACGCCCACCGGTCCCGGCGGGCGTTCCCGCTGCCGCCGCCGGGTCCGGCCGGACCGCCCGGTGGGGCGGCCCGGGCGCGGCCCTCGGTGTCACACTCACCCTGTTCGGGGTGCTCGGGCTGTCGGCCGTCGGTTTCGCCGGGCTGCTGGAGGGGCACTCCGCGGTGCTGGTCGCGGTCCCGGTCACCGCTCCGGTCGCCGTGGCCATGACGGCCGTCGGCTGGCTGCTGGTCGAGGCGGCGGGCCGCCGCGCACTCCCTGCGGCCCCGTCAACTCAGAGTGCAGGGAGCCCCGTTCAACGTGAAGGCGGTGGGCTTCCCGTTGCTCCCCGTCCATGAGGCCGTGAACCCCACGGCGACCGAGGAGTTCGGCGCGATCACCGCCGTGTACGAGGCGGCGGCGACACCGACCGACGACCCGCTCTGCGTCGCCGTACCGCCCCACAGATTGGTGATCCGCTGCCCGTTCGGGAAGGCCCAGCCGAGCGTCCAGCCGTCGATGGTGGAGCTTCCGGTGTTACGGATCACGATCTCCCCCTGGAAACCACCGCTCCACTGGCCGCTGACCGTGTAGGCGACCGCGCAGGAAGCCGCCGTCCCGCCGCCCGGCGCGGTGGTCACCCGTACGGTCGCCGACCGCGCCGACCGGTTGCCCGCCGCGTCCCGCGCGTAGACGGCGAAGTCGTACGCCGTCGCGGCGGAGAGCCCCGTGACGGTCACCGAGGGAGTGGCGGAGGTCGCCGCGGCCGTCTCGGCCGAGCCGCCGACACGCACCACGTCGTACGCGGTCACCCCCACCGCGTCGGTGGACGCGGCCCAGGACAGGGTGACCGAGGTGGCGGTCACGTTCGAGGCGGCCGGCGTCCCGGGAGTGGTGGGCGCCGTGGTGTCCCCGCCGGACGAACCACCGTAGACGGTCGCCTGCTTGGCGGTGGCGGCGATCCCGTTGGCGCCCCGGAAGATGCGCTGTCCCCACGCGCTCAGCGCGTTCGGGTCGAAGCCGGTCGCCATGTCGAGATACTCCACACCACCGCTGTTGCCACTCCACGACCAGCCGAGATAGCCGAGCCCGAGGGACTGGGTGGTGGACATGATGGCGTCCTCGTCCGGGTCGCCGTCCGAGTGCAGCTGGCCGAACTCGCCGACGAGGATGGGGAGTCCGGCGCTGACGAAGCTGTTCAGATACGAAGAGACCTTGGCCGCCGTGTCGAAGACGCCGTACATGTGGATCGAGAACATGGTGTTGCGGTCGGGGTCGGCGGCGAAGACGGACGCCGCGTTGTCCCGCATGGTGAAGGCCCAGTCCTGGCCCCAGTTGGGCCCGTCGACCATCAGGGTGTGGTCGAAACCGGCGTTCCGCAGCCGCTGGATCGCCGCCTTGGTGTCGGCTGTCCACCCCGCGTAATTGGTGTTGCCGTAGGGCTCGTTGCCGATGTTGACGACGACGTAGTTCTCCTGGCCGGTCAGTGCGCTCTGCACACTGATCCAGTAGTCGGCGGCGCGGGAGAGGGAGACCGCCGCGCTCTGTTCGCCGTAACCGGTGGTGTCATGTGCCTCCAGCACACAGATCAGCTTGTTCTGCTTGCACTGCGCGATGACGTTCGCGACGTCGGTGGCGTCGTTCCTGGTCCACTGGTCGCCGGTGCTGAGCACCACCCGGACGGTGTTGGCGCCCAGCGCCTTGATGTCCCTGAGCGCCGACGTGGTACGGCTCGGGTACCAGGTGTGGGCGTGGTTGACACCACGCATGACGAAGTCGTTGCCGTTGCCCTCCAGCAGCCGTCCGCCGCTGATGTGCAGACCGGTGGCGCGGACCGCCGACTGCGCGGGCGAGGCGGCCAGGCCGAGGGCGAGGAGCGAGAGGACGGAGAGGAGCAGGCCGAGGAGTGTGGCCCGGGACGTTCCGGTGGGGGGTCGCGGTCTCATGGGGGTCTCCCGGATAGGTGGACGGTACGGGGGGTACGCGGCCGCGCCGTACGGCCGGACGTGTGGGAAGTACCGGCCTACGTACGGCCGGATGTGCGGAGGCACCGGCCGTACGGCGCGGCCGTATCGGCCCGGCCGGATCAGCCGGACGTGCGCCGCGGTGACGGGCCGGGCGCCGGAATCAGCCGGCCGCCGTGCAGCCCGTGACCCGCGCGGCCGGGGTGGCGGTCCCTGGCCGGGTGGCGATGAAGCCGAAGGCGGTGGAGGCGCCGGAGGCGAGCGCGCCGTTCCAGGACACATGGCCGACCGTCGCGCCACCAGTGGTCGTGGTCAGCGCCCCGTTCCACACCTGGGTGATCGCCTCACCGTCCGGCAGCGTCAGCCCGACGGACCAACCGCGCAGCGCGGAGGCCCCGTTGTTCGTCACCGTCACCTCCGCCTGGTAGCCGCCCTGCCACGTGGAGACGGTCCTGACCGACGCACCGCACCCGGCGCCGCCCGGACCGGTCGGGGTCGGCGTGGGCGTCGGATCCGGGGAACCGGGTGTCAGCAGCGAGGCCAGCGCCGGATACCAGCGGGCCGCGATCTTGTTGTCACCGGCGCTGTTCGGATGCACCCCGTCGTAGGTGTCGGCGGCCGTGCTGAAGCCGGTCCACTGGTCCACGGCGATCACCGGCGAGCGGGCGGTGGTCCGCCCGGCGGCCCAGGCGGGGATACGGCTGTTGAGATCCACCACGCGCTGGGCGCACTCGGCGCAGCTGCTCGGGTTCATCGGGATGAGCTGGGCGACGAGAATCTTCATGTCGGGATTGTTGGCGCGCATCTGGCCGACGAGCGTGTCGAAGGCGGCCAGGATCCGGTCGGGCGTGATGTTGCTCCATACGTCGTTGGTGCCGAAGTGCATGACAACGATGTCCGGGTGGGTCGCGTCCAGCCAGCCGGGAAGCTGGTTCTGCGCGGCCACATTGGTCGCGAGGAAACCGCCGTGGCCCTCGTTGTCCCCGTCGTGCGGCTGCCCGCACCCCTGCGGGCCGAGGGTGCCGACGAAGTCGATCGAGGTGTAGCCGGAGTCCTGCAGGCGGTTCCAGAGCACGGACCGCCAGCAGCCGGGCGATCCGGTGATCGAGTCGCCGAGCGGCATGATCCGTACGGGGTCGGCCGCCGCGGCGGCGGTGGCGCCCGGGTGCGCGACCACCGCGGTGAGCAGGGCGGCGGTGAGGGCGAGAGCGGACAGGAGCGCCCGTAAAGCTGTGCTGTTCCGCGTATTCCGCATATCCAAGGTCCCTTCTCGTGTATGCGGAGCGAGAGGACAGGGGCCCGCGATCAGTTGTGGGAGCGCTCCCACTCGCGGCCGGAGTGGTCGGCGTTTCCTGTCGGGGGCCTGGGCACATCAATGCACCGTTGTCGGATGCACGTCAAGACTTGCGGCACGCGCGACCGCCACCGACCCCCTGCACGGGCCGGGGGCCCGTCGTGCCCGGCCCCTACGCGGTCAGGCCGGGGGCCAGGGTGATCAGCAGCGGGATCAGCGGGGTGAGGGCGGCGAACGTCGCGGTGGCGGCCCGCTGGGTCGCCCCGAGCCGGGGCGGCGGGTCGAGAAGGCGCTCCACACGGGCGTGGAGGAGGCGGCGCGGACTGTCACAACTGAGCACGCCACGATGCTGGTTGAGCTCGATGAGGGCGAGCGCGGTGGTGAGGTGGCCGCAGCGCCGGGAGGCGGTGTCGTCGGCGGCGAGTTCGACGAGACGGTGGGTCTGGTCGGCGAAGTGGGCGAAGAGCGGAACGCGGGGGAAGCCGGCCGCCAGCGCGCCCGACAGGTGCAGCAGCCAGTCGTGGTGGGCCCGCGCGTGACCGAGTTCGTGGGTGAGCACCGCGTCGAGCTGACGGTCGGTGAGGCGCCGCAGCGCACCCGTGGTGATGACGAGCTGGGGTGTGGCGCCGGCCATCAGCCAGGCGTCGGGGTACTCGTCCTCCAGGACCAGCAGCGGCCCGTCGGGGACGGCGAGGCCGGCGGGCAGATCGGGGGCGCGCTCCCTCAGGTGGGCGCGGCGCACCCGACGGCGGCGCCGGTCGTTGACCAGCTCCCGTACGAGCATGGCGCCGGTCCACGCGGCGCCGCAGGCCAGCAGCAGGGTGAGCAGGGCCGTCCAGGGCGGTACGGACGTGAGGTCGTACGCGTCGACGACCGCGGGCGGGGCCGGGGCGAAGAGGCGGGCGCGGACGGTCTCCAGGAGCGCCGCGGCCCCGAGGAGGAGCGCGGACAGGCAGCTCAGCAGAACGGTGCCGACCAGGCACTGCCACACCCACAGCGCGGTGACCGGCTCTCGCTCCGGCCACCCGGCCCGGAGCAGGGCGCGGGGTGCGAATACGGTCGCGGCGAGGCCGACCGTGATGAGCAGGAGCAGACAGAGTGTCACGCCACGGACTCCGGGTGTGTGTCAGACGCGGTTTCGGGAGTGGTACGGGGGCGGTGCGGAAGTGGTACGGGGGCGGTACGAGATGGGGCGGCGGGCGGTGGCGGCGGTGGAGGCGGTACCCAGGCCAGCATGACGCCTGCGACGGCGGGAACGACAGCCCCTGGACCCGCCGAACACGGTACGGGCGGCGGCTCCCGGGCGGCGTCCGACGGGCCGGCCCCCGGCGTCTCCCAGGTGGCGACGCGGGCCCGGTGGATCCGGCGGGCCCGGATCCGGCGGGCGACGCGGACGGCCCGCTGCTTCAGTCGCCGGCGGTGCCGGTACCGGTACCGGTGTCGCTCGTCCCGGGCGCGGTCAGGGCCAGCAGCCGCTCCTGCAGCGCCTTCTCGATCGGCGCGGGCAGATCGACCCCGCTGGTGGCCCGGAACAACCACCACCCGTCGGCGGCCAGTCGGGCCAGGAACAGGTCGATCTCACCCGGATCGGTCGACCGGGGCAGCGGGCTCCAGCGCGCCATCATCTCCTCCCACACCGTGGCGAGCTCCGGCTGCGTGGCGGACTCGATCATGAACGCCAGATCCGCCTTGCTCGCGCCGCCCTGTGCCCCGACCCGGGCGTACGCCTCGATCGTCTCCCGTACCGTCGCCTCGTCGCGTGGTTTGCCGAGCTCCGCGGAGAGCGTCTCCTCCCACGCCGCCGTCAGATGGCGCTGGATCGCCAGCAGCAGCTCGTCCCGGGTGCGGAAGTGGTACATCAGGCCGCCCTTGGTCACCCCGGCCTCCTCGGCCGCCGATTCCAGGGTCAGGCCGGTGATGCCCTCGCGCTCCGTCACGCGGATCGCCGCGTCCAGGATGAGGTTTCTCGAACTCGGTCGCATTCTGTAACTGTACCATCTGGAAGGTTAAACTCCGCCGCACTTCCGCCGGGCGCCCGCGATACGCGCGGACCGGCGCCGATCCGGTGAACAGTCGCCCGTGCTCAACCGTATCCCCGCTGAGCGCGCCCGTAACGGAGCGGCCCCGTCCGTCCGTTCGCGCCGCGAGACCGGAACAAGGAGAGGCGACGTGCCCCAGCCGCGACCACGAGGCCGAACCGGCCCCCGCGATCCGTCCGTCACGGATCCGTCCGTCACGGATCCGTCCGTCACGACCCGGCGGTGGCGGGGCTTCGGCCGCGCCACCGCTCAGAGCGCGCCGGAGGAGGCCCGTCCATGCGTACGCCGACACACCGGGTGAGGCGGCCGCTGACCGTCCTGGCGCTGGTCGGCGCCGTACTCGCGCTCCTCCTCGCCGGGGCCGGACCCGCTGCCGCGCACGCCGCCCTGAGCGGGTCGGACCCTGAGGACGCCGCGGTCCTCGACGCCGCGCCCGAGCGGGTCACCCTGACCTTCACCGAGTCGGTACGCCTCGCCGAGGGCTCCGTGCGGGTGCTGTCCCCGACGAACGAGCGGGTGAACCCGAAGCCGGCGGAGCACGTGGCCGGAAAGGCGGACGCCATCCGGGTCGGGCTGCGCGGGAAGCTGCCCGAGGGCACCTACACGGTGTCCTGGCGGGTCATCTCGGCGGACGGCCACCCGATCTCCGGCGCGTTCGTCTTCTCCGTCGGCGAACCCTCCGCGACACTCGCCGAGTTGCCCGCGGAATCCCCCGACGACACCGCTGTGACCAGGGTCTACGACGGCTTCCGCTACGTCGCGTACGGCGGCTTCGCCCTGCTCCTCGGCGTCGCGGTGTTCCTCCTCCACTGCTGGCCCGCGGGCACGGCCCTGCGGTCGCTGCGCAGGCTCCTGGTCGCCGGGTGGGCGGCGCTGCTGGCCTCGACCGCCGTGCTGCTGGCGCTGCGCGGGCCGTACGAGACGGGCGGCGGAGCGGGCACGGCTCTCGACCCCGAACTGCTGGGCAGCACCCTCACCGGCCGGGCCGGAATGGCCCTGGGGGCGCGGCTCCTCCTCCTCGCGGTGGTGGGGGTCCTCCTCGCGCTGCTCGGGCGCCGGTTCCGTACGGCGGACTCCGCGCCGATCGTCGGCCCCCGGCTCCGCGTGGCCGGGGGAGTGCTCACACTGGCCCTCACGGTCACCTGGGCGGCGGCCGAGCACGCGTCCGCCGGTCCGCAGGTCCCGCTGGCGATCCCCGTCGCGGTGCTGCATCTGCTCGCGATGGCCGTCTGGCTGGGCGGGCTGGTGGCGCTGGCCGCCGCCCTGTGGCGCGCACCGGCGGACGCGCCCGTCCCGGCGGCGGCGGTCGCCCGTTTCTCCCGGCTGGCCTTCACCGCGGTGGCCGTACTGGTCGTCACCGGCGTCTACCAGTCCTGGCGGCAGGTCGGCTCCTGGCAGGCACTCACCTCCACCGAGTACGGCAGGACCCTCGTCGTCAAGGTGGTCGCCGTACTCGCCCTGCTGGTCGCGGCGGCGTACTCCCGCCGGTGGACCGGGGGCCCGCCGGCCACGGACGGCAAGGAGGCGTCCGAGGCCCCGGCAACGGACGGCAAAGGGACCTCCGGGGCCCCGGCGACGGACGGCGCGGCACCCCGGCCCTCCGCTCCGCCCGGCCCCCACCGGCGCGCACTGCGCCGCTCGGTGGTGGCCGAGGCGGTTCTCGGCGCGGTCGTCCTGGCGATCACCACGGTGCTCACCGGCACCCCGCCCAGCCGCGCGGCCGTGGAGACGACGGCCGGGGCCGCCCTTCTCCAGGAGCCCCCGGTGGTCGTGGCCACGGTCCCGTTCGACGTCGGGACGCCGAACGGGACCGGCAAGGTCCAGCTCACCTTCGATCCGGGGCGGCCCGGCGAGAACGTGGTGGAGGCCCTGGTCTTCGCGGCCGACGGCGGCATCGCCGCGGTCCCCGAACTACGGCTCACGCTCACCCACCGCGCCGAACGCATCGGCCCGCTCGACGCGAAACTGGTCGACCGGCAGGGTTACTGGTGGACGGACAGCCTGCGCCTGCCGCTGGCCGGAACCTGGACCATGAAGCTGTCCGTGCGTACCAGCGAACTCGACCAGGTCACCGTGGAGCAGGACATACGCATCAGGGACCGGCTCACCGGGGCGGCCGGCGGCTGAGCGCTCAACGCCGCGGAGGCTCCGGCGGGTTCGCGGGGGTCCCCGCGGATCCGCCGGCCTCCCGGGAGCGCCGTCGCCGGTCCGCCCACTGGGTTCCCGCGAGCAGTGCCACAGCCAGCACGACTATGACGATCAGTAGCAGGTTCTGGGCGGACGACAGGAAGGTGACGAGCGCGTTCTCCGGGTCGGAGTCGGCCGGAACATGGACATCGGGGGTGACCACCGCGCGGTAGCCGGTGACGTACGGGAACACAGGAACACATCCCTCGGGCAACAAACAACGGCAACAGACAACGACGAAGGACGCCACGGCCTCGGCGGGCGGGTGGCGCAGGGGTGGAATCGCGTTGCCGTGCTACGGCCCGCAGGGCACCAACTGGTGGCGCAGGGCCACGTGCGCGGTCTGCGGAACGAGCGCGTCCGGCGTCCGGACGCGGTGCCACGGCCGACCGGGCTCCTCGTGCCGCGCGGGCCGCACCCGAAGGAGTACGCCGACCCTCGCCACCCACTGCCGGGCGGGGGCCGCGCAGGCCCGGACGACCCGGGACGGCATGGCGCCCGCGTCGCGCAGCAGCCACGCGCAGAGCAGGGCGGCCGCCAGGTTGAGGGCGGCCATCGCCGCGAGATTGTGGTGCCAGGCGGGCGGCAGCGCCTGATGCCCGCCCGGCACGACCGGACCCGCCTCGGTCGCCGTGAGCCAGCCGGGCAGTACGGCCTGCGCCACCGCCAGCACGGCCGGCCCGGTCCGGAGCGATCCGAACCGGAAGGACAGGAACGCACCGCAGAACAGCAGGGCCGCCGCCTGCGCCAGACCGGCCGGCGAGACCGCCGTCCCGGCGGTCGCGTGATGCAGCCCCGCCGCCAGCGCACAGCTCAACACCGTGACGGCGGCGGCGCATACGGCGCTCACGGCCACGGAGAAGCGATGGGTGGCGGTCCGTTCGGGCATGACGGACCCAGTATCACCGACGGCGGGTCCCGCCCGAGCCCTTCCGAACCCGTTCCGCCCGGCTCAGTGAGCGCGCCCTGCTCAGTGAGCGCGACTGGACCGGTCAGAGCGCCCGGACCAGTGAGCGCGCCCGGTTCAGTGAGGGCGACCCGGCTCCGTCCTCCCGGCGGCCTGATGACGTTGCCGCTCGTGATGCCGACGGGCCTTGAGCCGGTTGCCGCAGGTTCTCATCGAGCACCACCGCGCGGTGTTGGCACGGCTGTGGTCCACTAGAAACAATCGGCAGTCGCTGTTCGCACACGGGCGGAGCCGGCCGGGCAGTTCGTTCCGGACACGGTCCCAGGCGAGGATCAGTTCGACGGCCGGCCGCCGGTCCGCCTCGACCTCCAGGATCCAGTCCAGGCCGTCCCCGCTCAACCGGGGCACCTTGCGCGCGCCCGCGAGGAACGCGGTCAGGATCTCCGGCCCGCTCTCACCGCGCACCACCCTCTGCAGCGCGTCGCGGGTCTTCCTGAGCCACTCCCGCTCTCCGGGGCCGCCGTCACCACCACGCTGTACCGCCCACCGGCTCAGCGCGGGGTCGTCCCGCCACAGGTCACGCGGGACTCCGTCCGCCATGGGTGTGCTGTTCAGCGCTTCGAGCAGCACTTCCTCGCTGAACATCCCGCCTCACCTTCACTCGTACCACCCATAACCATCTTGACGCGCTTGACAGGTTACAGGCTCGCGAGTCAACCTGGAGAGAACCTAACCGCATACGCGCATGTAAGGGGTTACTCATGACTGAGGTGCGACACCGCTACGCCTCCGTGCTCGGGCACCGCGTGTTCTACCGGGAAGCCGGCCCCGCCGACGCGCCCGCCGTCGTCCTGCTGCACGGATTTCCGACCAGCTCCCGGATGTTCCGGCACCTGATTCCCGCGCTGGCCGACCGGTTCCATGTCATCGCCCCCGACCACCTGGGGTTCGGGCACTCCGCCACGCCGCCCGCCGACGAGTTCGCCTACGGTTTCGACGCTCTGGCCGATGTGACCGAAGGGCTGCTCGCCCACCTGCGACTGGAGCGGTACGCGCTCTACGTGCAGGATTACGGCGCCCCCATCGGGTGGCGGCTCGCGCTGCGCCACCCCCACGCCGTCACCGCGATCGTCACGCAGAACGGCAATGCCTACGACGACGGATTCGTCCCCGACTTCTGGGCTCCCGTCTGGGCGTACGCGCAGTCGCCGGGCCCGTCGACGGAAGCCGCCGTGCGCGGGGCCCTGAGCGAGGAAGCCATCCGGTGGCAGTATCTGAACGGGGTCGCCGAACCGGAACTGGTCGACCCGGACACCTGGGCCGCTGATCACCGGGAGATCTCCCGCCCCGGCCTCGACCGGATCCAGCTCGACCTCTTCCGCGACTACGCCACCAACCTGCCCCTCTATCCCGAAGTCCACGCGTACTTCCGCGCCACGCGGGTGCCGCTGCTGGCCATCTGGGGCGAGGGGGACGAGATCTTCGGCCCGGACGGGGCCCGGGCCTTCGCCAGGGACCTGCCGGAGGCCCGGATCCAACTGGTGCCGGGCGGCGGGCACTTCCTCCTCGAAAGCCACCTGGACACGGTGGCGGGCGCGATGCGCGCCTTTCTGGGCCAAGCCCTGCACCGGGACACGCGGAACACGCGGACCCCCGCGCCCGCGTGATCCGGTGCAGGTCAGGCCGCCTTCACGGTCAGGCCGCCTTGACGTGCTCAGGCCGCCTTGGCGTGGTCCAGCGCGCCATGCGGGTTGAGCACGTACTTCCGGCTCGCCCCGTGGTCGAACTCCGTGTAGCCGCGCGGCGCGTCCTCCAGCGGGATCACCGTGGCGTTGACCGCCTTGGCGATGTGGACGCGGTCGTGCAGGATCGCCTTGGCCAGACCCCGGTGGTACCGCATCACCGGGCACTGTCCCGTGGTGAACCGATGGCTCTTCGCCCAGCCGAGGCCCAGCCGTACCTTCAGCGTGCCGGTCCTGGCGTCCTGGTCGATGCCGCCCGGGTCCTCCGTGACGTAGAGCCCCGGAATACCGAGCGCGCCGCCCGCCCTGACCGTGCCCATCAGGGAGTTGAGGACGGTCGCGGGAGCCTCCTCGGAGTCGCGGCCGTGGGCGCGGGCTTCGAAGCCGACCGCGTCGATCGCCGCGTCCACCTCGGGCTCGCCGAGAATCTCGGTGATCTGGTCCTCCATCGAGCCCTGGGTGAGATCGACGGTCTCACAGCCGAAGCTGCGGGCCTGGGCGAGCCGTTCGGCGTTGAGGTCGCCGACGATGACGACGGCGGAGCCGAGCAGCTGCGCCGAGGCCGCGGCCGCCAGACCCACGGGTCCCGCCCCCGCCACGTACACCGTGGAGCCGACCTCCGTGCCCGCGGTCACCGCGCCGTGGAAGCCCGTCGGGAAGATGTCGGACAGCATCGTGAGGTCGAGGAGCTTCTCGCGAGCCGCGTCCCGGTCGGGGAAGCGGAGCAGATTGAAGTCCGCGTACGGCACCATCACGTACTGCGCCTGGCCGCCGACCCAACCACCCATGTCGACATATCCGTATGCCGCCCCGGGGCGGGCGGGGTTGACGTTCAGACAGATGCCCGTGTTGCGCTCCTTGCAGTTGCGGCACCGGCCGCACGCGATGTTGAAGGGCACCGACACCACGTCGCCGACGTCGATGAACTCGACGTCAGGTCCGCGTTCGATGACCTCTCCGGTGATCTCGTGCCCCAGAACCAGGCCCTCGGGAGCCGTCGTACGGCCACGCACCATGTGCTGATCGCTCCCGCAGATATTGCTGGCGAGCACCTTGAGGATGACCCCGTGCCGGCATACGCGGCCCACGTTCTCCTTGGCCACACCTGGCCCGTCCTGAAGTTCGAGCGTGGGGTAATCGGTGGTCCTTATCTCCACCTCACCCGGCTTGATGTATGCGACTGCCTTGTTTCCTCCGCTCATCCTGGCTCGCCGTCCTTTCGGCTCTTCGTCCAGCGGCCGATTCCTCGCGGGACCGTGCGCGCAGTACACCTTCATAAATCAGCGTAATCCCGCCCAAAGAGGCGGACAAGTAGCCGCAAAGTGGAGCTATTCACCCCGGAAGCGCGGAGCCGGGGGAGGCCCACAGATGCCGCCGACCCTTTCGAACCGGCGTTTCGCCTGGTCCTATCCTCAGGTCGCCTGCGGTCACCTTGCGGATGTGGTCACCGGCGAGCATGTCGTGCGGGAATCCGGGTCCGATCGCGCTGGACTCGCCCAGGCGGGCCGGCTGGGCGGGGGTGAAGCCGACCTCCAGGGCGCCCAGGTTGTCCTCCAGCCGCGCGGGGGTACGGGCGCCGATGATCGATGCCGTCACGCCCGGGTTCTGCAAGGCCCAGGCCGGCCCGACCTGAGCGGGTGTGCGGCCCAGCTCCGTGGCGACCTCCTTCACGACATGAGCAAGGGCAAGGTTACGTTCGGTGAGTGTGCCCAAGGCAAGGTTGAAGCTCTTGCGGGTGCCGTCGCCGGACGCGACGTTCGTCGCGGCTGTACTTGCCGGTGAGCACCCCGCCGGTCAGGGGTGAATACGGGATCACCCCCAGCGGCGACCAGCCGCGCAGATCGGCGATCGTCTGCATGCGCGACACCTGCCAGGCCTGGGCGTTGGAGATCGCCAAGTAAAGGATCTTGCCCTGCCGGACCAGATCGTCCATGCCGCGCAGGATCTCCTCGACCGGTGTCGTGAAGTCCCACACGTGCAGGTGGAGCAGATCGATGTAGTCCGTATTCAGCTGTCGCAGGCCGGCTTCCGCCGAGGCGAACAGACTCTTGCGGTGAGAGCCTCCGGAATTCGGGTCGCCGGGTCGGCGCAGCGTCGTGTATTTCGTTGCCGGCACCAGGCTTTCACGGTTGTCGCGGGTGAATTCGCCCAGCAGGCGCTCGGAGCTGCCGTTGGTGCAGGTGCTGGTGGTGTCGATGAAGTTGCCGCCGCGCTCGATGTAGAGGTCGAACAGCTTGCGCGCTTCGTCCTGCCCGGCTCCCCAGCCCCCATCGGTGCCGAAGGTCGCCGCGCCCAGCGCCAGCGGTGAGACCCGAAGCCCTGAGCGGCCCAGCAGCCGGTAGGTGCCGAGGGTCAGCGACATCATGTCCTCCTGCGCTTGTGATCCGTGTCGAGGACAAGCCTGTGAGCGCCCGCGAGCGGGGTTGGTCCCAACAAATCGACCCACAGCTCCACCAAGATTCCCCTGCACCGCCCCACGACCCCATCACCGCACGCCCCGACGCGGAAAGCCGACACATCGGCTGACCGACGTCACCGTCTGCGTACGAGGGGCCGGCATCTTCTTGCCCGGTCTCCTGGCGCTTCCCCACGCCGTACGCGCCTGGCTCGGCCAGATCCGGGAAGGCGACCCTCGGACGCCGACCGCCGTGGCTTCCGGAACCGCCTCTCCCCACTCCCACCGCTGCACAGGGGGCGGCCCGGCCGGGCTACGGAGTTCTGAATTGAGCGAGGCGCCACGCGATGTCAGCTACGGGGTATCCCGTCCGTGCGGCGACCCAGTGGTGCGGGTCGGCGTCGGCGGGTACGTGGCGCGCGGCCTCGGCGATGGCTTCGGTCCGTTCGAGTGCTCGTAGCGTCGGGCGGCACCTGTCGCGCGGGAGATGGCGTTGGTCTGCTCCCCAGCGGCCCTTGCTCCTCTCGGTCCTGGGAGGTTCGGTGACCAGGTGGTCGAGGTTGTTCAGAGCCGCCCACCTCGCGGTCTCGTTGACGTCCTGCTGTAGTTGACGGACGAGAGCGGGCGAGGTGTCGAATCGGCGTTGTGGCCGTATTCGGTGCCGCAGCGTCACGCGTACGCTGCGGCCGTAGAGGTCGCCTCTGAATCCCAGCAGATGAGCTTCCAGCAGGCGCGTTCCTTCAGGGCCGTAGTACGTCGGGCGGTGGCCCACCGAAACGACCGCTGCAAATGTCACCTCGTCCGGCTCCAGGGCGACCGTGGCCGCGTATACGCCGTCCCGGCACACCGTGCCGGCCTCGTGGATGTTGGCAGTGGGGAAGCCCAGTCCGCGTCCTCGCCGGTCGCCGACCCTGACGACGCCGGTCACGACCGTCGCCTCGTCGGCATCCTTGTGGGGGGCCTGGTAGATCACATCCTTCTCCTGTTCTGATGCGGGCCTTCGGTCAGACGAGGTCGATGAGGGGTTCTCCGGTGAGGGCACGCCGCGCACGGGAGACGGCGCCGTCCTGAAGGGCGCCGAGCGATGTCGTCGAACGCCAGGCGATGTGTGGGGTGAGGATGAGGTGGGGGGCGTCCCGAAGGGCATGGTCCGCCGGGAGCGGCTCATGCGCGAAGACATCGAGGGCCGCGCCCGAGAGATGACCCGAGTGCAGCGCGTCGGCGAGCGCCTGCTCATCGACCAGACCGCCCCGCGACACGTTGACCACCGCGGCGCCGGGCCGCATGCGGCGCAGAACGTCGCTGGACACCAGGTGATGCGTCTCGTCGGTGAGGGGGAGGTGAAGGGAGACCACGTCCGACTCTTCCAGTACCCGGGTGAGGTCTGCCGCGGGTATGTCCGGGAGGGAGGTGTAAGGGTCGTAGGCGTGCACCTGAGCGCCCACGGCAGACCAGGACTCGGCCACGATCCGGCCGATCCGGCCCAGCCCGACGATGCCGATGACGAGGTCGGTCAGCTTGGGCGCGTCGTAGGCGATGCGGCCGGCCCAGCCACCGTCGCGGATCGCCGCGTGCCCTTGAGGCAGACGCCTGCTCAGCGCCAGGCCCAAGGCAAAGGCGTGGGATGCCACTTCGTCCGTCGATGCGTCCGGAACGATGGAGACCGGGATGTCGGCCGCGGCGGCTGCCGTGACGTCGATGTTGTCGTAGCCCATGCCGTAGCGCACGACGGCCCTGCAGGCGTGCAGGGAGGCGAAGTCATCTGCGGTGACCTTCGCATAGGGGGTGACCATGACGATCCGGGCATCCGGCATCGCTGAGCTGAAGGAGGACTGGTCGGTTGCGGCGACGAGGTCGAGGCCGAACTCCTTGGCCAGTGCCTGTTCCCGGTCCAGGTGGGGGAACTGGTGAGGCGCCACCAAAATGCAGCCGGGGGTGGGAGTTTTCGTCATCGGACGTTTCCTTTGCGCTCTTAAGGTGTGGTGCTGGGAGCCAGGATCACCCGTGAGCCTAGAGCGGACGGACGTGGGCGAATGTGTCAAAGTGAGGCACTGGGTGCGACAAGGTCGAGGGAGCGCAAGTCGCACCCGTCCTCCTGCTGAGACGCGTCTCTAACCCGCGCGTCGCCCGATGCGCTCGTACGTCGGTGACCCGCGTCGTTTCAGGACCAGAGCCGTGATCACGCCGACGGCGACCATGAGGTAGCCGATAGCGAGGAGAGCGGCTACGACCGCGCTAGGCGCGACGATGAGCAGGTCCATGTTCAGCGACGCCGTCAGCAGGGCGAAGCCGATGGCCAGTGCGGAGATGGCGGGAGCGACGAAGGTCTTCCACCGGGAGACGCCCTTCCTGTGGCGCCGGAAGTAGACGATGACGGCGACACAGGTGAGGAACAGCAGGAGCAGCATTCCGTAGAACGCCACACCGGACGTCGCGCCGTACAACTCGGATTCGGGGATGCCCGAGGCGATCAGGCCGACCATGATCACAAGAAGTGCGGCGCCCACGGTGACGGCCGCGACGTGGGGTGATCCGTGCCGCCGGTGGACGGCGGCCAGCCGTCCCGGGAAGACGCCGTCAACGCTGAGCGAGTGGGTGTAGCGGGACAGGATGTTCTGCAGGGAGAGGGTCGAGGCGAACATGCTGGTCACCAGGAGAACGGCGATCACCTGGTTCGCGAAGGCGCCGATGTAGGTGAGCAGGGCGTGCGGCATCATCTCGGCCGGGCCGGCTGCCGCGTCCGCGACGGCTCGGGAGGCTCCCGAGGAAAGGATCAGCGAGTAGGACGAGATCGCGTAGAAGACGCCGAGGAAGATGATCGTCAAGTACGTGGCGCGAGGGATGGTGACGCTCGGATCGCGCACTTCGTCCCGGTAGATCGCGGTGGCCTCGAAGCCGTTGAAGACTCCGATGCTGAACAGGAGCAGGACCCCGATCGAGGGCGTGACCAGGTGGACGGGGTTCCAGGGTGTGAGGGAATGGCCTTCCGGGCCGCCGTTCGTGATCATGACGATGTCGAAGATGAGGATGGCGCACACTTCGACCGCCAGCAGCACCGAAAGGACCTTGGCCGAGAGTTCCACGTTGAAGTAGCTCAGGGTCCACACGGCGCCGAGCATGACCAGCGACCAGATCCACCATGGTGCTCCCGCTCCACCGGTAAAACTGGTGAAGAGGTTGTTCACGCCGATCCCCGAGAAGACGAGCGCCGCGATGATGTTGAAGCCGTAGGTCGACAGGGCGAGGAACGAGCCGCCGAGGCCCGCCGGGCGCCCCAGACCCTCACCTATGTAGGTGTAGAAGGCGCCTGGCCTGGGGATCTGCCGGCTCATGCTGGTGAAGCCGAGGGCGAAGAGCGTCATCAGCAGCATGACGCCGACGAAGGCGATCGGTACGGCGATCCCGAAGCTGATGTTGACGGACAGGAACCCGAAGACGACGCCGAGCGGCGCGGTGAAGGCGAGCACGGTGAAGAGCAGGCCGAACGTGCCCATCTCGCCTTTGAGCGTGACGGTCGGGGAAGGGGCCTTGGCGTCCGTGGTGGGTGATGCGGAAGAACATCGGACGGTCGAGGAGTGAGTGTCCATGCGCGGGGTCTTCCTTGTTGGCCGGGCGGGTGCGCGAGGGCTTGCCCGGCTTCGGCTGAAGGCAGAGCTTCGCCGGGAGGGCGAAAGCCGGCGGGGACGGGGCCCTGGGGGAGACCGCTGCATCCGCTGTTGGCGACCAAGCATGGAGTTTCGGCCATCGCTGAGACTGTCCCACCTTGGGGCAGTAGCGGTCGGTGGTGACCGCGTGCCGGAGGCCGGCGGTCCGGCGGCCTGCCCAGGGCTATTCGTGGGGCCGCAGTTCCAGCTCGAATCCTCGGTTGGTGTAGCTGTCGATCTTCCGGTAGAGGGTGGACCGGCCGATTCCCAGGATCGCTGCGGCGCGCAATCGGTTGCCGCCGGCCTCGGCGAGCGCTTCGCGGATCTGGTAGAGCTCCGCTTCCTCCAGGCGCGTGAGTTTGCTCCGCGCGAGGCCGCGGCGGTGTGCCTGTGCCAGATCGTCCACGCGCAGCTCCTGCGTTCGGCAGTGTGATGCGGCGGTCTCGATGACGTTCCGCAGTTGGCGGACGTTTCCCGGCCAGTCCGCGGCGACAAGTGCGTCCAGCAGACGCGGTGACACCTGTGTGGCCGGGCTGTCGCCGAGAGTGAGGAAGTGGGATGCCAGGGCGGGAATGTCCTCGCGGCGCATGCGAAGCGACGGCATCTGGACCTCGATGCCGTTGAGGCTGCTGATCAGCGGCAACAGCTCGTCGTCCAGTCGCGCGAGGGTGAGAACGACCCGCGGTTGTTCCAACAGGTCCAGCAGATCGGTGAGACTCGCGCGCAGTGAGGCGTCGCACTCGTCGACCCGGTGCAGGACGACCGTGGAGCCGGCCGCGAGTTCCGCGTCGATCTCGTCGATTCCCCGCGGCTGGTCCGCGGCGCCCGGCCGGCAGTTGAAGATGACGGCGCGCTCGGCGAACCGGGACGCCATGACCTGCGCGAGGTGACGCTTGCCCGTGCCCGGCTCACCGACGATGTATGCGGGCGTGCGACGCGTACAGGCCGTGGTCGCGGCTTCCAGCGTGCGTCGGACGGCGAGACTGTCGCCGACGATGCCGTCGAACGGGCTCCGCCGAGGTGCCGGGTCGACAGCCGGTGCGGAGGAAACCCTGCCCGACTCCTTGCGACGCAGACGCATCACCGTACCGCCCGCTGTCTCGCCGCCCAGAAGGATGGGGCTCGCGTGAAGCCGCAGGACCGTGTCGGCGCCGATCGTGAGGTCGCGTTCCACGGTCCGTTCGAGACGCTCCGCCTCGCGGCTGTACGCTGCGAGGACGGAGTAGTCGCTCTGCCCGAGGAGCGCGAGTGCTCCGCGGCTCGCGATGGTCGTGCGCTCGTCCATCGCGACGACGGCGTCGGCGCCCCGCTTGCGCACTTCCCGCAGATAGGCGGCCATCAGGGTCTGCTCCCGAGCGGCGAGCCTGGTCGCAAGCGTTCTGGTCACTTCCGCCGCGGCGCCCTGGACGATCAGCAGAATGGACCGTGGATCGATCTGGCGGGCGAGATTCTCGGGCAGCATCAGACTGAGGACACCGCGGATGGAGCGGCGCAGCGGGTCACGGATCGGGACCGAGGTGCAGCAGCTTCCCTGCAGTGTCTCGGCGAAGTGCTCGCCGCCCCACACCTGGACCGCTGTGCCCTCCTCCAGGGCGGTGCCGTCGGAGTTGGTGCCGATCAGGTCCTCTGCCATGCGTCCGCCGTAGACCGGGAAGGCTCGGTCCGCCTGTCGGACGGCCGCGGTGTCCCCGCGGAAGACGGCCAGGGTTCCCTGGGCATCGGTGAGGCACACGGCGCCCTGGGTGTCCGCGCAGAGACGTTCCAGCTCGGTCAGGACCGGTTCCGCGCAGGCGAGGAGCTGATCATCGACGTGTGGCTGCCCAGCCTCCGTGAAGACGTTCGAGCCGGGCCGCACGTTGCAGGCCAGGCTGCGCCGCCATGATCGTGCGATCACGGGACGCAGCCTGCTCAGATCGGTCGTCGTGGGGTCGGCGACGAAACGCTCGCGGAGAGAGACCAGCTCGGCACTGCCGACCGCTCCCAGGCGCACCGGGTGGGCGCGGGGGGTCTCCTCGAAGGGTGTGGTCATCGGACCTCCTCGATACGCCGCGGGAACGCGTTTCTCGAGCTCAGTAGGTCAGGAGATGCTCGAGTTGTGCGGGCAGCTTACGTGCCTGCTGCCGGGCGAACTGTTGTGTGTACCACTTGCCCAGTGTCTGTACGCCGGTCGAGCCGCTGGCCTTCCAGCCTCCGAACGTCTGGGGACCGGGCCACCAGCCGGTGGTCGCATGCCCCGGCACATTCACGTCGACGCACCCGGCCTCGATGCCGTCCAGGAACGCGCGGGCCTCGTCGATGTCGCCGGTGTAGATGCCGGCGGTCAGTCCCATCGGGGTGGCGTTGGCCGCGCTGAGTGCTTCCTCGAAGGAGGGTACCTGGCTGATCGTGAGGAACGGCAGGAAGTGTTCGGTGGTCGACAGTGTGTGATCGGCGGGTACGGAGGACACGACGGCAGGACGAACGAAATAGCCGTCACCGTCGAGCCTCTCGCCGCCCGACACGGTCAAGTGCTCTTCACGTGCCTGCCCGACTATTCGCTCGAACCGCGCGAGCGCCTCGGCGGACACCACGGGACCGGCGAACGCGTCGGCGTCGGTGGGGTCGGCCACGACGACACGGCCGGTACGCTCGGCAACCAGTTCGACGAGCCGGTCGTGTGCACCGGGCGTCACCAGCACACGGGAGAGCGCGCTGCACTTCTGCCCGCCCAGGTCGAAGGCGGAGAACACGATGCCGTCGGCGGCCGCCTCCAGATCGGCGGTGTCGGTGACGATGACAGGATTCTTCCCGCCCATCTCGGCGATGACCGGCCGCGCATAGGGTCCGTTGGTGAACGACTTCATGATGGACCGGCCGACGGCGACCGAACCCGTGAAGGAGATGCCGTCGATGTCGGAGGCGGCGAGCGCCTTGCCGGGTTCGTCCGCGCCGTGGACGATATTGACCAGCCCGGTGGGCAGGTCCATCGCCTGGCACATCTCGTACACCGCCTGGCCGGACCAGGGACCTTGGTGGGAGGTCTTCACGACCACGCCGTTGCCGGCGATGAGCGCGCCGATGGTGGGACCGGCGGCTTGCACGATCGGATAGTTGAACGGGGTGATAACGCCGAAGACACCGTACGGCCGCAGCACGGAATCGTTGGCGAAGCCGGCCGGATCGGCCGCCCGCTCGTCCTCGAAGGCTCCCGGCCGTTCCGCGTACTCGGTGTAGTAGCGCAGGATGTCACGGACTTCGAGACCCTCGGCCTGTGCTCCCGCATAGGACTTGCCGACCTCCAGTGCCACGCGCACGGCCCACTCCGGCGCCGCGTTCGCGACGTGGTCTATGGCACGTCGCACGTGTTCGATCCGCGTACGCAGAGGGACCTTCGCCCATTCCCGCTGTGCCGCCCGGCTGGTCGCGACGGCGAGCTGAACGAGTTCGGCGGGCGCGTCGTGGCAGGCGCTGACGGTCAGGGACGGGTGGCCGGGGTCCTCCCTGTTGATCAGCTCGCCGTCGAAGCGTTCCGCGCCGCCGACGACATGCGGAACGACGACGGGGTCGCCCGTGCGCCGCTCGGCGATCTCGGCGGTGAATGCCTGGTGGTCGTGGTGGTCAGCAGCAGTCATGCGACATTCCTTTCATCGCTGGGGCGCCGCCTTCCTCAGGGGCGCCCCTTGGTTCGTTCTCGTCCGGGCTCGTGGCCCGGGCGGGTCAGTCCTCGATTCCGGCGGGTCGTTGGAGAGCGGCCAGCGACTCGGTGGGGTGCACGATGTCCTTGATTCGCGGGATGACCTCCGTACCCAGCAGTTCGAAGTGGCGCCGGTAGCGCTCGGGCTGGTCGAGGTAGTCGAAGGTGAAGCTGATGATCTTGCCGAAGCCGCCGGAGGCATCCAGGTCCCGCCGCAGCTTCTTGATCACGGTGTCGGGGGATCCGACGAGCCACTTCTCCTCGGCGAGGTACTCGATCGGCACGTCGTCCGGGTCGGTGACGTTCAGCTCGGGCACCATGGCCGGCAGCATGCCGCCACGGGCGTAGCCGGGCAGCATCCACTCACGGTAGGTCCGCCCCATGGCCCCGTTCACGGCGAGGTCCATCGCCTCCTCGTCGGTGTCGGCGACCAGGATGTTGTGGGCGACACGCCACTCGTTGCGGTTCGCGGTGAAGCCGGAGCGCTCCGCGCCCTGCATGTACCGGTACCAGTGGCCGGCGAGATACTCGCGGCCCACGTTGAAGCTCATGGGCAGATAGCCGAGCTCGCCGGCCTGCGTCATGGTGCGGGAGGCGGGGCTGAGGCCGGCCATGAGCAGCGGCGGATGCGGCTTCTGCAGCGGCTCCATGAACGGGCCCTGCTGGATCTCGTCGTACGCGGGGATCTCGAACTGCCAGTGCTTTCCTTCGTGACGGAACGGGCCCTTCTTCTCCCAGATGGCGCGCATGATCTCGACGGCCTCTGCCATCTTCCCGCCGGGGTCGGTGTTGCCGTGGATCAGGTGGTCCGTGGGGTAGGCGCCCGCTCCGAGACCGACCATCAGGCGGCCGTTCGACATGTGGTCGAGTTGCATCAGCCGGTGAGCCAGAGCCATCGGGTTGTGGTTGCCCGGAACGTTCGCGCCGGTGCCGAACCTGATCTGCTTCGTCTGCCGCAGCGCGGCCGCGATGTACAGCTCAGGGCTGCACACCGGCTCCCACCTCATGGTGCTGTGCTCGGCGATCCATACTTCGGACAGACCGAACTCGTCGGCCCAGTCGATGACCTGCATGTCCCACTGGAAACCCTCGTGCAGGCCGGTCTCCGGAAGGCGGAACGGTACGAGGAACAGCCCGATATCCATGCTCGTTCTCCAATGTGTACGCGATCATTCGGTCTGATCGTTGTGGTCCTGCTCGCAGTCTCACGCCCGCGACGGCGGCGCGACTGTGCCACCTTGAGGCACCGGAAGGCGCAGCTCAGGTGGTGTCATCGCACGGGGCTGCGCAGCGTGCCGACGCGCTCGATGTCGACCTCGACGACGTCTCCGGGCCTCAGCCACGACGGAGGATTACGCTTGCTGCCGATGCCTTCCGGCGTACCGGTCGAGATGATGTCGCCAGGGGAGAGCGCCAGGAACTGGCTGATGTAGGCGATCAACTCGGCGACGGGAAAGATCATGTGCTGGGTGTTGGAGCCCTGCACCTGCACACCGTTCACCCGTGTGGTGAGGCCCAGACTCTGTACGTCGCCCACTTCGTCGAGTGTCACCAGCGCGGGACCGCAGGGCGTCGAGGCGTCGACCGCTTTTCCGGCCAGCCATTGCGTTCCGTGGTACTGCAGGTCCCGGGCGGTGACGTCGTTGAGCACCATGACACCGGCGACCAGGTCAAGGGCCTCGTGCGGCTTCACGCCGCGGCCTTCCCGGCCGATGACGACCGCCAGCTCACCCTCGTAGTCGAGTTTGCCGGTGACGTGTGAGCAGCGGATGTCGTCCGCCGGGCCGATGAGCGTGCTGGCGAACTTCGCGAACACATCGGGGTGCGCCGGCAGTGCCCTGCCGGTCTCGGTCACATGGTCGTGGTAGTTCAGGCCGATGCACAGCACCTTCCCGGGGTCGGTGACCGGCGGCCCCAGGCGGAGGTCCGCGGCCGGGGCGACGCGCGCGGACGACCGCTCGGCCGCCGCCCGCTGTACGGCCGCGGCGACCTGTCCGAGCGACCGGCCATGGCGGCGCAGCAGTTCTCTCGTGGTGGCCTGCGGGCCCAGCCCCGCCATCCCGCTCGCGAGCAGTGCGACGTCCACGTCGTACACCGCCGCGTCGAGCAGCGCGCCGGCCCGCCAGCCGTCGTCGTCCAGCCAGTAAGAGACGAGTCTCATCGTGTTCTCCTCTTCGCGGCGGTCCGTCCGAACGGAACCGCCGACACGTGGTGTGAGAGAGGGGGCTCAGACGGCGAGCAGCCGGCCCCCGTCGAAGAAGTCGCCCGCCGAGTACACGAGGGGCGGCAGGTCGCTGGTCTCGACTCCGACGATGCGTCCGAAGAACACCGAATGAGTTCCGGCCTCCACCCGTGAGACGACCTGTACCTCGAACGTCGCCGAAGCGTCGTCCAGCAGGGGTGCGCCCTGCCCGCCCTCGTGCCAGTCGACGCCCTGGAACTTGTCCCCGCCCGACATGGCGAACGTGGTCGCGACCGTCGACTGGGTGTTGCTCAGGATGCTGATGCCCAGGTGCTGAGCCGTGCAGAGCGCCGCATGCGACCGCGCGGAGGAGTTGATGCAGACCAGAACCAGCAGAGGAGCCATCGAGACGCTGCTGAACGCGTTGACGACCAGTCCGACGGGCCGTCCGTCGACCTGAGCGGTCACGACCGTCACCCCCGAGGGAAAAGACCGGTGAGCCTGCTTCACCTGCTGGACCAGCTCTGCGGACGCGGGCTGGTCGGGAACGGAAACGAGGGACGTGGTGTGAGTCTTCATACCGCCTACAGTGCTGCGCGGCGGTCGCTGGAAATCGTGCCAATCTGGTACAGCGCCACGGGGTGCGCGCGTCCCGTCATCATGCCGAGCCGGCTCATCAGGCGGTCGTTCCGGCGACCTCGGCCACGGCGTCCGCCAGCCGGTCGGCGAGATCGTCCACCACCTCGGTCGTCATCGGGGTCGTCAGCGCGGCCAGGTTGGCCGACGACAGCAGCAGGCCGCGGTGGTAGGCGGCCCACCACAGGCGGTGCTGCGTGTCCCGATCGACACCGGTCCTGCCGGCGGGGAACACGCGCAGCAAGGACCCGGAGCCGCGAACCTCCCACCCGAGCGGCTCGATACGCGCCGACACCACACTGCGAGCCCGGTCGCCGAGCCGGTTCAGCCGGGCCACGGCGTCGGAGGAGAGCAGCCGCAGCGCCTCCGCGCCGGCTGCCATGCTCACGGGGTTTCCCGAGAAAGTGCCCGAGTGCGGGATACTGCCCTTGCGCCGCGGGTCGAGTACGCGCATGACCTCCTCCCGCCCCGCGACCGCTCCGACGGGGAAACCACCGCCGATGAGCTTGCCCGTGGTCAGCAGATCGGGCACGATCCCGTACTCCCCACTCAGCCCGCCCGCACCGAGCCGCAGACTGATCACCTCGTCGATGACGAGGAGAATGCCGTGCTGGTCCGCCAGGTCGCGTGCTGCCGACAGGAACTCGGCGGTCACCGGAATCAGACCGGCCCGGTTCGGCAACAGGTCGAGGACGATGGCCGCATGGTGGTGCGGCTGCTCCTCGATCACCTGCCGGAGCAAGTCGATGTCGTTGAGGGGGACCAGGGAGACCTCACGCACGGTGGACTCCGGAACGCCCCGTGCGGACTGCTCGCCACCGGCACACAGCGCGACGTCGGACGAGCCGTGGTAACCGCCTCGCGTCATGAGCACACCGGCACGTCCGGTCACCTCACGGGCGATACGGACGGCCGACATCACCGCCTCGGTACCCGAGTTGGTGAACCGCACCTGGTCCAGGCCGGGCAGGCGCCGTAGGAGGAGGTCGGCCAGCTCCCATTCGCCGGGATTGGGAATGCCCCAGCACGAGCCGGAGCCCATCGCCCGGGTCGCGGCCTCGACGATCTGCGGGTGCGCGTTGCCGTGCACGAGCGTGGTGAAGTTGTTGTTCGCGTCGATCAGCTCGCGCCCCTGGTCGTCCCAGAGCCGGTATCCCGCGCCGCGAAGGGCATATGTCGGCACGGCGCCGGTGTGATAGGCGTCGCGGCCGTACCCGCCGGGCAGTAGGGGAAAGCCCCGCCGCCCCCTGCGTACATGTGGATCGCTGTCCGGTACGTCCGGTACATCGGTCTTCGTCTCAAGAGCCATCGACGCTCAACATCCTTCACGGGGGACGGTCGGATTCCGGTGGCAACCACCGTGGCGGTGAGAACGTACGCAGGCCGGTGCATCACGAACTGTCCTGAGTTGGCACAGGCCCGGGGTGTCCCGAAGTGGCACAGAAACGGCGCAAAGGCGACCGTAATCTTGCCCAGAACCGTGACGGGCGGCTCCGGCCGCGAGGAGATATGGGGAAACGATGGATCGAGTTCGAGGCAAGGTCGCGATCGTCACCGGTGCCGCCCGGGGCCAGGGCGAGGCACACAGCCGGCTCCTCGCCGCGGAGGGCGCCGGAGTCCTCATGACCGATGTCCTCGACGACGCCGGTGAGACCGTGGCCGAGGAGTTGCGCGACGCCGGGTACGACGTGCACTACCGGCACACCGACGTCACCTCCGAAGCCGATTGGGTCGCCACGGTCGAGGAAGCCGAACGCCGCTGGGGCCGTATCGACATCCTGGTCAACAACGCCGGCATCGTCGGCACGATGAAGGCCGCCGACGAGGAAGACGTCGAGGCCTGGACGAAGATCACCGCGATCAACCAGCAGGGTGTCTTCCTGGGCATCAAGCACGTGGTTCCGGCGATGCGCCGAGGCGGCGGCGGTGCCATCGTCAACACCTGTTCCATCAACGGATCGGTCGGAGCACCCGGCTCCTTCTCCTACCAGGCGTCCAAGGGCGCCGTACGCATGATGACCCGGGCCGCGGCACTGGAGTACGTCAAGGACAACATCCGTGTGAACTCGGTCTCTCCCGGTCTGGTGATGACTCCCATGGCCGAGGAGGAGGGCGAGGAATCCAACAGAGCTTTCGCCGCCGCCACACCGATGGGGCGTGGCGCGCGCCCCGAAGAGGTCAGCTACGGCGTCCTCTTCCTCGCCAGCGAGGAAGCCAGCTACGTCACCGGCACCGACCTCCTGATCGACGGTGGCTACACCGCTCAGTAGAAAACGGCTCCGACGTCCGGCCGTCCCTTACTTCTTATTCAGCCTCAATCGAGAGTGTGCCGGCGCAGGTCTTCCAGGCCGAAACTCCCCAGGAATGCGGGCACACCCAGGACAGGAGATTCCCATGGGCAGGCTTTCCGGCAAGGTCGCGATCGTCACAGGAGCGGGTTCCGGACAGGGAAGGGCCACGGCGCTCGCGCTGGCCGCCGAGGGCGCTCGCGTCGTGGCGGCGGACATCAACGAGACCGGCCTTGCCCAGCTCACATCCGCAGCGGGGGAGATCGTCGTCAAGCGTTGCGACGTAGCTCGCGCGGACGAGGTGGAGTCCCTGGTAGCCCTGGCGGAGGAGCGATTCGGTGCCCTGCACGTGATGCTCAACTGCGCCGGCTACCTCCGCGCGGCTCCTCTGTTGGACACGACGGAGGAGATGCTCGACAGCATGATCAACGTCAACCTCAAGGGTGTCTTCCACGGATGCAAGTTCGCGGTGCCGGCCCTCCGGCGCAGCGGGGGAGGATCGATCGTCAATTGGGGCTCGGTCAATTCTCTGGTTGCCGAACCGGAAATCTCCGCGTATACGGCCACCAAGGGCGCGGTTCTGATGCTCACGAAGTCGGTGGCGGTCGAATTCGCCAAGGACAACATCCGGGCAAATTGCATCTGCCCGGGGGCGGTGCGCACTCCGATGGTCGAGAGCTTCTTCGACGAGGAATTCTTCGAGGACAGGGAAGCGCAGCGAAAGTATCAACCCCTTGGCATGGGAACTCCGGAGCAAGTCGCTGATGTGGCAGTTTTTCTCGCCTCGGACGAGTCACGCCTCATGACGGGTTCGGCTGTAGTCGTCGACGGTGGTTACACGGCCCTGTAGGGAGATCTGAAGCCGAGGCGCCTTCGACGGTGCCGGTGAGACCGCGGCCGACCCCACGCATCCGGGAGCGTTTTCAGCTTCGCCTCTCCGGGGTGAGGACGGCCTTGGCGATTGACGCCATGCGGTGTGGGCTGATGCGGGTTCTGGCCGGCTGGCCTGGGTGGCCCGAGAGGAATTCGGCAGGGAAACACAGGATCAGGGCAGTCCGGTCTGCAACTCGACGGCCTCACCGGGCGGCCGGTCCTGCACTTCGGGCCGAAGGTGCCAGGTGGTCGTGAGGGCAGGAGGCTTGCTCGGAGTATTATCCCTGCGAGGTTTGCCGGTCGGCGCTCTCCAACGTGGCTGTCCAGACGCGCTTCGGGCCTACGGCGCCCGGCATCGCCGCTTCGAGTGGTGACCCCCGCAGTGGCGCAGTCGTATGGAGCATCCGTGCGGAGGAGGCGGAAGGGAATGAGTGCGCTGGAGAGCTGGTCCCGCGTGATGAACCTTCTTCAGCAGAATGCCCCGGCCGAACACGCGGAGTTGCCTGGGCCCGCTACGGAACAGATGCTCGCTGCCGCCGAGGAACGGATGGGTATCCCCCTTCCTCGAGATCTGCGGGCGTGGCTGCTGCAGAACAATCTGGATCTTCCTGAAGAAGACGTGGACGACGATGTGGCATGTTGCGGCTTCGCCGGCTTCCCGGATGAAGGCAGCTTCTTTCTGGGCATCCGGGCGATGGCGAAGCTCTACGCCAACCGCTCCATGCCCGGTGGATTCGACCCTCCGGACCAGCCGGACAATCCGTTCTGGCGCAATGAGTGGATCCCGTTCCTGTCGGACCAGGACGGCTGGACGGGAAAGTTCATCGACGCGCGGGACGGGCGTATCGGCAGGTGGTTCGTGGGCGAGATCACGATCACGGGCGAGTACGAATCACTGGCTCACTATTTCGACTCCGTGGCGGAGACGCTGACGAAGATCGCCGATGGAAACCATCCGGTCTGCGAGATCGACGAAGGCCGACTCGTCTGGTCGTGACACAAGGTGTCCCCGGTTGTTCCGGGGACACTTTTCCTTGCGTATTGGCAGCGTGGCCACTGATGGGGGCGCTGTAGGCGGCGTGTGAGCAGGGGCCGCGAGGGGCAGGGCGTCGTGCTGTTGAGGGAGGTGTCCGACGAGTCCTGCGGTGGTGGGCGCTGGTCCGTATCGCCCACCTGCTCATCTGGTTCCCTCCACCGTCCACCGCCTCCTGACCCGCTACGGCCTGGCCCGCCTCGGACACCTGTATGGGCCCCGGTCGCATCATGCGCTGCTGCGAACGCGACAAGCCTGACGGACTGTCCGGGCAACATCCCGACCTGCGCCCGCAGCGAGGCGGATGTGGCCGCCGAGGCCAAGCGCGTCGAGGATCCCTCTACTTGCATATATCGGTAGGCGGTATATTCAGTTGCATGACGGAGCAACCACTGCGGGAGCCCACGCTCCTGCTTCTGACCGCGCTCGCCGACGCACCTCGGCACGGCTACGCCCTGATGAAGGAGATCGAGAAGGTCTCCCGCGGACGCGTTCGCATGCGGGCGGGGACCCTGTACGGCGCGCTGGACCGATTGCTCAAGCAGGGGCTCGTCCGCGTCGAGCGCGAGGAGATCGTCGACAGCCGGATGCGACGGACGTACGCCCTCACCAACGCTGGTGCCGGTCTTCTGGCCGATGAGGCCGAGCGGCTGCGCGCCACGGCGGACGAGGCGGTGCGGCGTCTCTCGGCCAACCCCTCAGGAGCCGACGGAGTCACCGCGTGAGCACGCCTCGGAAACAGCACTGGACAATCCGCCTGTACCCGCCCGCCTACCGCCGCGAGTACGGCGACGAGATCACCGGCCTGATCTCCCAGGTACGCGCCGACGAAGGGCAACGAGCGGGCATCCTTGAGCAGACTGCCGTTCTCGGCCACGCGCTGCGCCTGCGCACCGGTACGGGATCCGCGCAGCCCGCCGGTCGGCTGCTGGCGAGGCTGGCGCCACTGGTCATTCCGGTCGCATCCGTCCTGTCCCTGACGTTGCTGGTCGTCTGGGCGATTCCGCCTCTGCCCTGGGACGGCCGGCGCGCGTACGCCCCACTGGCCTACGCGGCTTGGCCCGTCGTCCTCATCTGCGCACTCGCCGGCCGTTGGACAGCCACCCGGATTGCCGCCTTGGGCGCACTGGGGAGTGCTCTCCTGTCCCTCCCCCTGGCCAGTTGGACCGCCACCGCGGAAGGGCAGGAGCAGAACCGCGCGACGCTCATCGGCCTGGCTCTGGCCGCTCTCCTGGTACTGGCCACCCCGCCCGACCTGCCCCCCACGGCAGCCGGAGCCCGCCGGACCATGGCACTGATCGCGCTGGCTCTGGGGGTACCTCTCCTGGTGGGGTCGGTCACCGTGTTCGAAGCAGCCACCGGGCCGTACACATCAGCCGAAGCACGGGCCGATCCGCTGCGCCTGCTCTTCTTCTTCGGCCCCTTGGTCCTCGCTTTCCCCGCGGCCATGGCGATGGCCCGCTCGCGCGGCGGGCTTTTTCTCGCCGCTCTGCTGACGGCCTGCGCCGTCTTCCTCTTCAGCCCTCTCGGGGTGCCGGTCGAGTTTCCCTATGACAGCGGCAGCCTGGTGGCATCCATGGCGTTCTTGACGGGAACAGGCGCGATGGTCCGGTACACCGTTCGCAAGAACCGGCTCGCCTCGCCCTGAGCGAATCTCTCGGCCGCCGCGAGTCGTCACTTCTCGCGGAAGAGCGGCGAGGTGCGGATCCGGGCGTAGTCGTCGCGGTCACCAAGTTCTTACGGCGCGGTGTGCCGCGGTCAACCCTGATGCACTCGCGGGCCGGGAGACCCCTCTGAGCCCCCGATCAACTTCGGTTTCTGAGGAGACCTGTGAACGACAGAGAGTTCATCGAACAGGTCCGTGCCAGACCAGGACTTTTCGGCCTGGAAGGCCTACTACCCGACCGTCATGTTCCTCGTCGGGTTCGACCTGGGCCGCTCCGACGGCATGCTCAGTGGGTTCACCGAGTGGCTGGTCACGAGGAAGGGTGAAGAGACCAGCCTCAACTGGACTGCACTCGTCCTGGAGGAGACATTTCCGGATGCCGAGATCCGGCACTGGGGCTCACTGGACAAGAAGCAGGAACGGCGCGCCGTCGACTGCCTGTTCTCCCTTCTGCTCGAATTTCTGGCGGAGTAGGACGATGCGTAGCGCAAGGCGGTAAGGACGGAAACAGCGAAGGGGGGGAGTCGCCGGAAATACGGCGGCTCCCCTCCCTGCTCACTCACTCGTTTGACGCCCTCAGCCCCTTGCGACCGCTCTGAAGGGCTGCGGTGTGGCGCCTGGCCGTGGGCTTATCCACGTCTTGCGGAATGTGACGTGTTTCCACAGGTTTTCAGATGTCCCGGAAGATCTCGATCTGCGCGCCCACCGAGTTGAGCCGCTCCGCCAGGTCCTCGTACCCCCGGTTGATGACATAGACGTTGCGCAGTACGGACGTGCCCTCCGCCGCCATCATCGCCAGCAGCACGACCACCGCCGGCCGCAGCGCGGGCGGGCACATCATCTCGGCGGCGCGCCAGCGGGTCGGGCCCTCCACCAGGACGCGGTGGGGGTCGAGGAGTTGGAGACGGCCCCCGAGGCGGTTGAGGTCCGTGAGGTAGATGGCGCGGTTGTCGTAGACCCAGTCGTGGATCAGCGTCTGGCCCTGGGCGACCGCCGCGATCGCCGCGAAGAACGGCACGTTGTCGATGTTCAGGCCGGGGAACGGCATCGGGTGGATTTTGTCGATCGGCGCCTCCAGCTTCGACGGCCGTACGGTCAGATCCACCAGCCGTGTACGGGCGTTGTCGGCGCAGTACTCGGCCGAGCGGTCGTGGTCGAGGCCCATCTCCTCCAGCACCGCCAACTCGATCTCCAGGAACTCGATCGGGACGCGCCGGATCGTGAGCTGGGACTCGGTGACGACGGCGGCGGCGATCAGGCTCATCGCCTCGACCGGGTCCTCGGAGGGCGAGTAGTCCACGTCCACGTCGATGGAGGGCACGCCGTGGACGGTCAGTGTGGTCGTGCCGATGCCGTCGATCCGTACGCCCAGTGCCTCCAGGAAGAAACAGAGGTCCTGGACCATGTAGTTGGACGAGGCGTTGCGGATGACGGTCGCGCCGTCGTGCCGGGCCGCGGCCAGCAGGGCGTTCTCGGTGACGGTGTCCCCGCGCTCGGTCAGCACGATCGGCCGGTCCGGCGACACGGAGTGGTCGACCTGGGCGTGGTAGAGGCCCTCGGTCGCCGCGATGTCGAGGCCGAAGCGGCGCAGCGCGATCATGTGCGGCTCGATGGTGCGCGTGCCGAGGTCGCAACCGCCCGCGTACGGCAGCCGGAAGGTGTCCATCCGGTGCAGCAGCGGCCCGAGGAACATGATGATGGAGCGGGTGCGGCGAGCCGCCTCCGCGTCGATGGCCTCCAGGTCCAGCTCGGCGGGCGGCACGATCTCCAGGTCCACGCCCCCGTTGATCCAGCGGGTGCGGACGCCGATGGAGTTCAGCACCTCCAGCAGCCGGAAGACCTCCTCGATGCGCGCCACGCGGCGCAGCACCGTACGCCCCTTGTTGAGCAGCGAGCCGCAGAGCAGCGCCACGCACGCGTTCTTGCTCGTCTTGACGTCGATGGCCCCGGAGAGCCGGCGCCCGCCGACGACCCGCAGATGCATCGGTCCGGCGTACCCGAGCGAGACGATCTCGCTGTCGAGCGCCTCGCCGATGCGCGCGATCATCTCAAGGCTGATGTTCTGGTTGCCGCGCTCGATGCGATTCACGGCGCTCTGGCTCGTGGCCAATGCGTCGGCGAGTTGGCTCTGTGTCCATCCTCGGTGTTGCCGGGCGTCACGGATGAGCTTGCCGATGCGTACGAGGTAATCGTCTGCCATGGCGGCAGGTTATCTCACATGTGAGATAAGTGGCTTGCTGGGGTGGGCTGTCGGGGTGTCGTGACCCTGCGGCCTCGGGGTGTCGCGGCCTCGTGCCTCGGGGTGTCGCACCCTCCGGTCGTCGCCGGCCCATCGTGCACCCGGCCCGGCGGAGCGGCCACCCGGGCGCGGCCGTACGGGTCGTCGTGCCGGCGCGCCATGGGGGTGTGTGGGGGCGAGCCGGAGCGCGGTCGCGGGGGCGCGACCGGACCGGGGCATGACCGGACAGCGGTCATGTACTAGAGTTATCTCGACATCGAGATATCTGCCCAAGGCGTACCGCGGCCGCCCAGTTGGTAAGGGTTACCTAACTAAGTCTTACCTTAGCGGATCGGTGAGGAGCCGTGGCGGCAGCATGACGTAGTACGTGCACATTGATGAAGGAGACTGTCGTGTCGGCGAACAGCTTCGACGCCCGCAGCACGCTGCGCGTGGGTGACGAGTCGTACGAGATCTTCCGGCTGGACAAGGTCGAGGGCTCCGCGCGCCTCCCTTACAGCCTGAAGGTGCTGCTGGAGAACCTGCTCCGCACCGAGGACGGCGCGAACATCACCGCCGACCACATCCGTTCCGTCGGTTCCTGGGACTCCCAGGCGCAGCCGAGCCAGGAGATCCAGTTCACGCCGGCCCGCGTGATCATGCAGGACTTCACCGGTGTGCCCTGTGTGGTGGATCTCGCCACCATGCGTGAGGCCGTGAAGGAGCTGGGCGGCGACCCGGCGAAGATCAACCCGCTGGCCCCGGCCGAGATGGTCATCGACCACTCCGTGATCGCCGACAAGTTCGGCACGCACGAGGCGTTCGCGCAGAACGTCGAGCTGGAGTACGGCCGCAACCGCGAGCGCTACCAGTTCCTGCGCTGGGGCCAGACCGCCTTCGACGAGTTCAAGGTCGTCCCGCCGGGCACCGGCATCGTGCACCAGGTCAACATCGAGCACCTGGCCCGCACGGTCATGGTCCGTAACGGCCAGGCGTACCCCGACACCCTCGTCGGCACCGACTCGCACACCACCATGGTCAACGGCCTGGGCGTGCTGGGCTGGGGCGTCGGCGGCATCGAGGCCGAGGCCGCGATGCTCGGCCAGCCCGTGTCGATGCTCATCCCGCGCGTCGTCGGCTTCAAGCTGACCGGTGAGCTGCCGGCCGGCACCACCGCCACCGACCTGGTCCTCACGATCACCGAGATGCTGCGCAAGCACGGCGTCGTCGGCAAGTTCGTCGAGTTCTACGGCGAGGGCGTCGCCGCGACGTCCCTGGCCAACCGCGCCACCATCGGCAACATGTCGCCGGAGTTCGGCTCCACCGCCGCGATCTTCCCGATCGACGACGAGACGCTGAAGTACCTGCGCCTGACCGGCCGTGACGAGCAGCAGGTCGCCCTCGTCGAGGCGTACGCGAAGGAGCAGGGCCTCTGGCTCGACCCGGCCGCCGAGCCCGACTTCTCGGAGAAGCTGGAGCTGGACCTCTCCACGGTCGTCCCCTCCATCGCCGGCCCGAAGCGCCCGCAGGACCGCATCATCCTGGCCGAGGCCAAGGCGAAGTTCGCCGAGGACGTGCGCAACTACGTCTCCGACGACGAGGAGGCGGGCAAGGAGTCCTTCCCGGCCTCCGACGCCCCGGCCTCCGCCAACGGCGTGCCGACGCGGCCGACCCTGGTCACGGCCCCGGACGGCTCGACGTACGAGATCGACCACGGCGCCGTCACGGTCGCCGCGATCACCTCCTGCACCAACACGTCGAACCCGTACGTGATGGTCGCCGCCGCGCTGGTCGCGAAGAAGGCGGTCGAGAAGGGCCTGACCCGCAAGCCGTGGGTCAAGACCACCCTCGCCCCGGGCTCGAAGGTCGTCACCGACTACTTCGACAAGGCGGGCCTGACCCCGTACCTCGACAAGGTCGGCTTCAACCTCGTCGGCTACGGCTGCACCACCTGCATCGGCAACTCGGGCCCGCTGCCCGAGGAGGTCTCCAAGGCGGTCAACGAGCACGACCTGGCGGTCACCTCGGTGCTCTCCGGCAACCGTAACTTCGAGGGCCGGATCAACCCCGACGTCAAGATGAACTACCTGGCGTCCCCGCCGCTGGTCGTCGCGTACGCCATCGCGGGCTCCATGAAGGTGGACATCACCAAGGACGCCCTCGGCACCGACCAGGACGGCAAGCCCGTTTACCTCCAGGACATCTGGCCCACCGAGGCCGAGGTCAACGACGTCGTGGCCAACGCCATCGGCGAGGACATGTTCAGCAAGTCCTACCAGGACGTGTTCGCGGGCGACGCGCAGTGGCAGGCGCTGTCGATCCCCACCGGCAACACCTTCGAGTGGGACCCGCAGTCCACCTACGTCCGCAAGCCCCCGTACTTCGAGGGCATGACGATGGAGACCACGCCGGTCTCGGACATCAGCGGCGCGCGGGTCCTGGCCAAGCTGGGCGACTCGGTCACCACCGACCACATCTCCCCGGCGGGCGCGATCAAGGCCGACACCCCGGCCGGCACGTACCTGACGGAGCACGGCGTCGAGCGCCGCGACTTCAACTCGTACGGGTCCCGGCGCGGCAACCACGAGGTCATGATCCGCGGCACGTTCGCCAACATCCGCCTGCGCAACCAGATCGCGCCGGGCACGGAGGGCGGCTACACCCGCGACTTCACGAGGGCCGCCGAAGGTGACGGAGGAGCCCCGGTCTCCTTCATCTACGACGCCTCGCGCAACTACATCGAGCAGGGCATCCCGCTGGTCGTCCTCGCGGGCAAGGAGTACGGCTCCGGCTCGTCCCGCGACTGGGCCGCCAAGGGCACCGCGCTGCTCGGCGTGAAGGCCGTCATCGCCGAGTCGTACGAGCGCATCCACCGCTCGAACCTCATCGGCATGGGCGTTCTCCCGCTCCAGTACCCGGAGGGCGCCTCGGCGCAGTCCCTGGGCCTGACGGGCGAGGAGTCCTTCTCCTTCACCGGCGTCACGGAGCTGAACGACGGCACCACCCCGCGCACGGTCAAGGTGACGACGGACACGGGCGTGGAGTTCGACGCGGTGGTCCGCATCGACACCCCGGGTGAGGCGGACTACTACCGCAACGGCGGCATCATGCAGTACGTGCTGCGCAGCCTGATCCGCAAGTAGCGCTCACGGCGCCCGCCGATCACGCGGCCGAGGGCCGTGTCCCGTACGTTCGTGTACGGGGCACGGCCCTCGGCGTATGCCGCCGTGCGTATGCCGCCGCCCTTCCGTTCCGGTTGCCGTCCCCGTGTTCCGGTTGCGGGGAGGAAGTGTTGGCGAGAACCTGACCCCGTCGTACGTTGCTCTGCGTAACCGCCCGCATATACAATAGATGGCAGTTGCGCACTCAACCAATTCGTCGCGGAGGTAAGCGTGGAACGTGCCTGGGAGGCCGACCCGTCCGCCTTATTCGCCCACCGGCTGGGCAAGTCGGCAAAAGAACTGGGGAATTCCGATGGTTCGGATGAATGCCCGGACATCTGGCAGCTCGACAACGGTGACATCGCCGTGATCGGCAGGGATCTCACCTCCCATTACGCTCGGCGACTTCCGGTGGGTGTGGCTCTGGCCGCGGACGAGCGGCTGGTCGTCATCCCCGGGAACATGCTCAGCGCGGCGAAGCCGGATATCGCCGATGCTTGACCTGCGTGCACCGATTCTCCTCCCCGAACTGGGTGAGAGGCTCGTACGAGAGGTTTACAAGCGGGAATTCCGGGAGCGGGACGCGGCGATCCGGGACCGGGACTCGTGGAAGCTGGAGCGCCGGCAGCACTTCGAGGAGCAGGGCAGCCCCAGCCGTGACGCGCTCTCGCGGGGGGACTGGGCGGAATCGCTGCGGCTCATGGAAGAGCGGCGCGAGAAGCTTCTCGCCGCCGCCCGGGAGAACGAGCGTCGCAACTCCCTCTTCCACCGGGTACGGGTGGTCGAGCAGCCGCCGACGCCGTATCTGCAGTGGGAACTGAACTCGCTGCGACAGCAGGCGCAGTGCGGAATGCGGGTCCGCGTGGTCGACGCCGGAGTGGTGGCCCCGTCGGAGAGCGGCGGTCTTCTTCCCGAGTTGGTCATCCTCGGCGGGGACGTGCTGTACCGGGTTCTTTACACCGATGCGGGCGTCCCGAACGGCGCGATCCGCTATACCGACCCCGACATCATCGGGTGCTGGGAAAGTTACATCAGGGAACTCTACCGGGTGGGCGAGGATGTGAGGAGCTACTTCGATCGCGAGGTGGCCCACTTGCCCCCTCCGACGATGAAGGCGGATTAGGCGATCAACGAGTCCAGTAACGGCGAGAACTACTCGGGCAGGTCCCGGAACGACCTGTCCGGGACCTCCCGTGATGTCGTACAAGCCGGAAACGTGACCGGAGGAATTCACTTCCATGGCCGCGGCCCGCAGGGCGAGGGAGGCCCCATGAACCCCACACCACGGCAACTCCCCGCCGACGTCAGGCAATTCGTCAACCGCACGGACGAACTCGACCAGCTGAACGCGGTGCTGGCCGACGACGAAGGCCATCCGCTGGTCATCTCGGTCTGCGTCATCGCGGGTACCGCCGGCGCGGGAAAGACCTCGCTCGCGCTGCACTGGGCCCATCAGGTCCAGGACCGCTTCCCCGACGGGCAGCTTTACGTCAATCTGCGCGGTTACGACCCCGGGGAGCCGGTGACCGCGCAGGAGACACTGCACCGGTTCCTTCCCGCCCTGGGGGTGCCGTCCGGAGCGTTGCCCCAGGACCCCGATGCCGCCGCCGCTCTGTACCGGTCGTTACTGGCCGATCGCCGGATGCTGATCGTCCTTGACAACGCTGCCACGGTCGCCCAGGTCCGTCCCCTGCTGCCCGGCAGCAAGGACTGTCTGGTGGTCGTCACCAGCCGGAGCTGGCTCGCCGGGCTGGCTGTCAGGGACGGAGCGCGCCGACTGACCCTCGGCACCCTGCCTGAGCCGGAGGCCGTCGCCCTGCTGCGTACCGTCACCGCCGGGTACCGGCCGCAGGACGACATCGGAAAGCTCACCGAACTGGCCGGGCTCTGCGCCCAGCTGCCGTTGGCCTTGCGTATCGCGGCCGAACGCGCCGCGAGCCACCCGCACATGCGGCTGGACGACCTGATCGCCGACCTGCGGGACGAGAGCGCACTGTGGGACGCCCTCAGCACCGGCGACGACGAGGAGGCGGAAGCGGTCCGTACGGTCTTCGCGTGGTCCTACCGCGCCCTGCCCGACCAGGCCGCACGGCTGTTCCGGTTACTCGGCCTGCACCCCGGCCCCGAGTTCGGCCTGGACGCCGCCGCCGCTCTCGCCGCCCTGACGGCCGGCCGCACCAGGCAGCTGCTGGACTCGCTGGTCGGTGCTCATCTGCTCGAACAGACCGCGCCCGACCGTTACCAGTTCCACGATCTGCTGCGTGCCTACGCCACCGACCAGGCTCAGCACGAGGAGGCTCCGGCGGAGCGCGAAGCCGCGCTCCACCGCGTCCTGGACTGGTATCTGCACACCGCCGACGCGGCGCAGAGCTGGATCAGCCCCGCAGCGACCCATCTGGCTCTTGCCTCGCCGATGGAGGGGGTACGCCCCCTGGGCTTCGCGGACTACGACGCGGCCGTCGACTGGGCGGAGCGGGACCACAGCAACATGCTTCAGGCGGTACGCTCCGCCGCCGCCGTCGGCCATGACCGGCTGGTCCTGCAGCTCTCCACGGTCCTGGCGAACGCGTATTTCCCCTCGGCTCCCGCCGCGGACTGGCTGGCTGTCGGCCGCCTCGGCCTTGAAGCGGCGCACCGGACGGGTGACCGCGACGCGGAAGCCGGACTGCTCACCGAGATGGGCATGAGCTACGCCCGGATCAACCGCCTCGCCGAGAGCCACGAGAGCCACCGCCGCGCCCTGCTGATCCGGCGCGAGCTGGGGGACCGCCTCGGCGAGGCCCATTCGCTCAACCTGATCGGTCTCTGCCATCTCCGCAACCGCCAACTGGCGCAGGCCGCCGACCACTTCGAGCAGGCAATCGCCGTCTTCCACGAACAGGACTCCGCCCACTGGGCGGCCACCACGCTCTCCAACCTCGCCAGCACCCACTACCGGGCCGGGCGGCTCCCGGAGGCCGCCGCCGTCACCCGGCAGGCGCTGGCGGCCCATCGCTCCCTGGAGAACCAGCGGGGCGAGGGCAACATTCTGCGCCTCCTGAGCCAGATCGAGCGCGAGCAGGGCGAGACGGAGCAGGCCCTCGGCTCCGCCCGGGCCGCCGTCGACATCGCCCTCGCGCTGCGCGACCACCGGCTGGAGGGGTACTGGCTGCTGCCCCTGGGCGACGCCCAGCGCGCGAGCGGCGCGCTCGCGGACGCCCTGGAGTCGTACCAGCGCTCCGCCACGCTCCAGCGCCGCCTCGGCAACCGCAGCCGCGAAGCCCAGGCATGGCACGGCGCGGCCCTCACCTACCGCAGCCTCGACCGGGACGAGGAGGCCGCGCACTTCCACCGGCTGGCCGCCACGGCCCACCGGGAGCTCGGCGACACCTGGGACGAGGCGCAGGCCCTGGACGGGCTCGCGGCCGCCCGGCTCGGCGACGATCCGGCGACGGCGGTGAATCACTGGACGGAGGCGCTGCGGCTCCTCGACGGCTACGACGACCCCCGGGCGGCGGCCCTGCGCGACCGCGTCGAGCGCGATCTGGCGGCGGCCCGGCCCGTGTGACCGGCAGACAGAAGCGGGTCACCGGATCTTCTCCGGTGACCCGCCCCTCCCGTACGACGGAGCGTCAGCGCAGCAGCTCCACCTCCGCCAGGGTCGCCGGCGCGTCGGTCACCAGGCGGTACTTCGGGTACGCGCCCGGCTTCGCCACCGTGAAGACCCGGGTCTGCCGGTCCCAGGCGAAGGACTCACCGGACCGGGTGTCCACGGTCCGCCACGTCGTGCCGTCCGTGGAGCCCTGCAGCACCCACCCCTTCGGCGCTCCCGCCGCCGTGGCCGACGTCAGCGTGTACTGGACCGCCTTGGTGGACGACGCCACCGGCAGCTCCACCGACTCGACCGGCGCCTCCGTCCGCGAGGTGTTGTCGAAGAGCGCGCCCGGCCCCGTCAGGGCGTCGGTGCGCGGCGACGGCACCTTGTCGTCCTGGGTGATCGAGACCGGCGCCGTGTCACGGCCCTTGCCGCCCGCGCCGGCCGAAGTGCCCTTGCCCGTGCCCCAGGACGACGGCTTCGGACCCATCGCGAACTCCACCGTGCCGCCCCGCGCCAGCACCTCGTGCGGCAGCGCCGTCGAGTTCCAGCTCTTCCCGTTGACCTTCAGGCCCTGCACGTAGATGTTCTTCGCGCTGTTCTTCGGCGCCTTGACGACCAGGGTGCGGCCGTTGTCCATCCGTATCGTCGCCTTCGTGAACAGCGGCGAGCCGACCGCGTACTCCCCACTGCCCATCACCAGCGGATAGAAGCCGAGCGCCGAGAAGAGGAACCACCCCGACTGCTCGCCGTTGTCCTCGTCACCGTGGTAGCCCTGGCCGATCTCGCTGCCGCCGTAGAGCCGGCCCAGCACCTCGCGGACCTTCTCCTGCGTCTTCCACGGCTGCGCCGCCGCGTCGTACATGTACGTGACGTGGTGGGCGACCTGGTTGGAGTGGCCGTACATGCCCATCCGTACGTCACGCGCCTCCGTCATCTCGTGGATGACGCCGCCGTACGACCCCTTGAACTCGGCCTCGGCCGTCTCCGGCGTCGCGAAGTACGTGTCCAGCTTCTCCGCCAGACCCGCGCGCCCGCCGTACAGGTTGGCCAGCCCCCGCGAGTCCTGCGGGGCCGTGAACGCGTAGCCCCAGCCGTTCGTCTCCGTGTAGTCGTACCCCCACACCCTCGGGTCGTACGACGCCGACGGGAGCCGCCAGTCGCCCTTCAGGTTCCGGCCCTGGAAGAAGCCGGCGTCCTTGTCGAAGAGCGAGACGTAGTTCTGCGCGCGGTTGAGGAAGTACGCCGACTCCTCCTGGTAACGGGCCTTCCCCGTCTTCTTGAAGAGCGCCTCGCCCATCTTGGCGATGCCGTAGTCGTTGAGATAGCCCTCCAGCGACCAGGACAGGCCCTCGTGGGTCTCCGTCGAGGCGTAGCCGAGGAACGGCGAGGTCTCGGTCCCCTTGCGGCCCACGCCCGCGCTCGGCGGCGCCACCGTCGCGTTCTTCAGAGCCGCCTCGTACGCTGCCTCCGCGTCGAAGGGGACGCCCTTGACGTACGCGTCCGCGAAGGCCACGTCCGAACTGGTGCCGGTCATCAGGTCCGCGTAGCCGGGGGAGGACCAGCGGGAGATCCAGCCGCCGTCCTTGTACTGCTGGACGAAGCCGTCGACCAGCGACCCCGCCTTCTTCGGGGTGAGGAAGGAGTACGCGGGCCATGTGGTGCGATAGGTGTCCCAGAAGCCGTTGTTGACGTACACCTCGCCGTCGACGATCTTCGCGCCCGTCCGCGTCGGGGTGTCCGTGCCCGCCTTCGGGGAGAAGGGGCTGGCGTACTGCTGCCTCGGCCGGGCGGCCGAACCGGTGTTCTCGAAACCGGAGTTGGGGTAGAGGTAGAGCCGGTAGAGGCTGGAGTAGAGCGTGGTGAGCTGGTCGTGGTCCGCGCCCTCCACGCGCACCCGGCCCAGGATGTCGTCCCAGGCGCGCTGCGCCCGGTCCTCGACCCGCTCGAAGCGGGTGCCCGCCGGTATCTCCTCGGCGAGGTTCTTCTTCGCCTGGTCGACGCTGATCAGCGAGGTCGCCAGGCGCAGGGTGACGGTGCGGTCGGCGCCGGCGTCGAAGCGCAGATAGCCGGTGACGTCCGCGCCCCCGCCGCCGGTCAGTTTCCCGCTCGCCGTCACGGGCGCGTCGAAGACGCCGTGGACGAAGAGCCGGGTCGCGCCGGTCGACAGGCCGCTGCGCACGTCGGAGTAGCCGGTGAAGGAACTGGTCGCCGGATCGAGGGTGAGCCCGCCCGCGTTGGAGACGTTGTCGAAGATCATGCTCGCGTTGTCACCCGGATAGGTGGTCCGCACGATCGCCGCGTGGTCGGTCGGGGCCATCTCGGTCTTCAGACCGTTCTCGAAGGTCACCCCGTAGCGGTACGGCTTCGCGGTCTCGTTCTCGTGCCGGAAGGGCAGCGCGCGGGCGGTGCGGGAGGCGTTCGGGGTGCCCTCCGCCACCGACGGCATGAGCTGGAAGGTCTGCCGGTCACCCATCCACGGGCTCGGCTGGTGGCTCGCGGCGAACGCCTGGAGGGTGGGGAGGTTGTCGGCGTTGTTGCCGCGGCTGTACTCGTACAGCCAGCTCGTCGACCCGGCGTTGGTCACCGGCGTCCAGAAGTTGAACCCGTTCGGCACGGCGGTCGCGGGGAAGTTGTTGCCGCGGGAGAAGGAGCCGCTGGAGTTGGTGCCCCGCGTGGTGGACGCGTAGTCGGAGAGCCGGGCGAGCGGCTTCTCGGCCGCCTTGGGCGCCAGGGTGATGTCGTCGAGCCATCCCTCGAACTCCCCGGGGCCCGTACGGGAGTCGTATGCGACCAGGATCCGGTCGACGGTCTTGCCCCGGGCGACCTGGCCGATTCCGGCGTCCACCTGGTTCCACTGGTTGACGTAGAGCCGCTTGGCGTCGCCCTGGCCCTGCGGGGTCAGCGCCCCGCCGTGGGTGTCGGACGCGTTCAGCTCGCTCAGGTAGGTGCCGTCGGTGAAGGCGAGGTCCACCGCCACATTGGTAGCCGGATAGTTGAGGTCCGTCCCGTCCATGGCCGGGTAGATCCGGTACGAGAGCGCCGTGTCACGCCGTACCGCCACATTCACGTCGAAGATCTTGTTGTACGAGTACGCGCGCCCCTCCGCGCGGTGCGTGCCCGCGTACTTCAGCGCCCTCTTCCCGGTGAAGCCCGCGCCCGACTTGGCGGTGGGGGAGCCGGCCGGGCCCCGGTCGACCTGGGTGCGCATGTCCTGCGGCGCGGGGGCGTCCGTACCGCCGTCGGAGAACTGCACATCGGCCAACTGGGTAGCGTCGGACGCGCCGTTGTTCCGTGTGATGTCCAGCCGGTAGTGCCGGTACGCGCCCGCGGCAGCCGCGTCGATGTCGTACGAGACGGTGTCGAAGCGCTCCGGGAAGGCCTGGTCCTTACGGGTGTCCAGGTCCTTCCACTCCTTGCCGTCGGTGGAACCCTGGAGCGTCCAGTCCCGGGGGTCGCGCTCCGCGTGGTCGTTGGCCGAGGTCAGGGCGTACGTGACGACCTTGACCGGCTCGTCGAGGTCGAACTCGACCCAGGCGGTGGGCGTGAACGCCAGCCACTTCGTGGCGGACCGGACGTCGACCAGGTTCTCCTTGGTCTCGCCGGAGCCGGTGTTCTCCCCGCTGGCGCGCAGGTCCACCACCCGGTCGGTGACATTGCCCGGAATCCCGTTGGTGAAGCCGCCGTCAACACCGGACGACCGCTTCTCGCCGTCGGGTCCCACCTCGACGGTGTTACGCCAGTCCGGCTGGGGTTCTTCCTGTTCGAACGAGGACGTGAATTCTCTTTCCGCCGGACGCGGCCCGGCGGACTGGGCGGCGACGGCGGACTGGGCCGTGACGACGAGCAGTGAGGCGGCCGCCACCAGGGCGGCCGAATGCCATGGTCCGGGGCGGAGTCCGGGTCTGAGCTGCATACCGAGCTTTCCTCCTGCGTACCGAGTTGGACAACGTTGTCAAACCAGACGGGCAGGGTCCAGTAGGGGCTAAGTGCACAGTGGTGTCAAGGGTGTTGGGGGGATGGTGTGTCCGGAACCGGGCGCGGGTCGAACACCGGTGCCGTCGCATCCTTACGCAACCGGCGTGCGTGTCCGGGAGGTCTCAACTAGGGAAAGACTGCCGTCCAAACTCGCTTTTGATCTTGCTCAGTTGACAGGAAATGGACTATACCTGTCGGCGTCCGCCCCTGATGGCCGAACATGATCGAGCACGACATTCCTGCACGACCCAGCTTCATTCGACCGCGGTGGCGGAGCCCTTCTCCTCAGGCGAGAAGCGACGGGCGACCGGTACACCGCCTGAGTCCTGAAGAAGGCGAGGACTTGAGCATGGGATCCACCTCCGCTCGGAACGACAACGCGGGCCTCGGCCGTCGTGATGTGATCAAGCGGTCCGCCGCGATCGGGCTGATCACCGTCCCGACGATGAGCTTCCTCGCCTCCTGCGCGAGCAGCGACAGCGGCAGCGACAAGAAGGTCGACAAGGGCAAGACGTCCGAGAAGAACCCGCTCGGGGTGAACGAGAGCGCGCCGCTCGACTTCGTCCTGTTCAACGGTGGATTCGGCACGGAGTACGCCACGGACGCCGTCAAGCAGTATGAGACGGCCTTCCCCGAGGCGAAGGTGAAGTTCGGCTCCACCGAGAAGATCCAGTCCGAGCTGTCGCCGCGCTTCAACGGCGGCACCCCGCCCGACCTGATCGACAACTCCGGTGCCGAGCAGATGGACATGGGTGTCCTCGCCGGGAAGAAGCAGCTCACCGATCTGACGCCGCTGATGGACGCCCCGTCGTACGACGACCCGGCCAAGAAGGTCCGCGACACGCTGCGGCCCGGCGTCCTGGAGATGGGCCAACTCGACGGCGACCCGGTATGGATCATGTACTACGCGTACACGGTGTACGGCGTGTGGTACTCGCAGACTGCCCTCGACAAGCTGGACGCCGAGTACCCCGAGGACTGGGACGCGATGCTGGCCCTCTGCGAGAAGGCCAAGAAGAAGGGCATCGCGGGATGGACGTACGCCGGCAAGCACCCGTACTACATCCCCTACTCTCTCTACCCGTTCATCGCGAAGATCGGCGGCCGTGAGGTCCTGGACGCCATCGACAACCTGGAGCCGAACGCCTGGAAGCACCCGGCCGTGAAGTCCGCGTTCGAGGCGTACTTCGAGCTGTTCAAGAAGGGCTACATTCTCCAGGGCACCCCCGGACTCGACCACATCCAGTCGCAGACGGCGTGGACCGAGGGCAAGGCGCTCTTCATCCCCAACGGCTCCTGGGTGGAGAACGAGGCGGCGAAGACCACGCCCAAGGACTTCCAGATGAAGGTGGCCGCGCCCTCCAGCCTGGATGGCTCGGACAAGCTGCCCTTCGGCACGATCTGGGCCTCCGGTGGTGAGCCGTTCATCGTGCCCGCGAAGGCCAAGAACCCCGACGGCGGCATGGAGCAGCTCCGCATCATGCTGAGCGAGGCGTCCTCGAAGAACTTCACTTCGAAGGTGAAGTCCCTGACCGCCTTCGACGGCGGCACCGACGGGCTCACTCTCTCCACCGCCCTCCAGTCCGCTGTCGACGCGCTGGCCAAGGCGGGTGACAACGTGCTCAACCCGCGGCTGGAAGGCTGGTACGTGGAGCTTGAGAAGCAGAAGATCGGGGTGGGCGTGCTCGGCGAGCTGATGGCCGGGCGCATGACGCCGGCCGAGGCGGTCAAGAAGTGCCAGGAGTTCGCGGACGCCACGGCCAAGGACACCTCCATCAAGCACTACAAGCACCAGTAGCGCGCGGCACGCAGCAGCGGTAACGTCCGGAGGCCCCGCGTATCAAGGGCCTCCGGGTCACGGCCCGTCGTACGTGCCCCCAGAACGGCACGGCGCAACCCGCCGTAGATTCGGGGTCGGGAGACATGCAGCACGGCAAGTACCGTTTCATCGTGGGGTTTCTGGTATTCCCCCTGGCGCTCTACGCGCTCTTCGTCGTATGGCCGTTCGTCCAGTCCATCTACTACTCGTTCACGGACTGGACCGGTCTGAGCCCCGACTTCGCGATGGTCGGCTTCGACAACTACAGCCGGATGCTCGACGACAGCACCTTCTGGTCCTCGCTCCAGCACAGCGCGACCTTCGCGCTGCTGCTGCCCGTGGTCGTGCTCGGCCTCGCGCTGTTCTTCGCGTTCATGCTGAACGTCGGCGGGCGGAGCCGCAATGGGGCGGCGATCTCGGGGGTCCGCGGCTCGTCCTTCTACAAGATCGTGTACTTCTTCCCGCAGGTGCTCTCGATCGCGATCGTCGCGCTGCTCTTCCAGTTCGCGTACAACCCGAACAGCGGCGCCATCAACTCCGCGTTCGCCGCGGTCGGCCTGGACAGCCTGAAGCCCGACTGGCTCGGCGATCCGAACCTCGCGCTCTGGTGCGTGATGGCCGTCCTCGTCTGGAGCACGACCGGCTTCTTCGTGGTCCTCTTCTCCGCGGGCATGGCCTCCATCCCGAAGGACTTCTACGAGGCGGCGCTGCTGGACGGCGCCAGCCGGTTCACCACCTTCTTCCGCATCACCCTGCCGCTGCTCTGGGACACCGTGCAGTCCGGCTGGGTCTACATGGGGATCCTCGCGCTCGGCGCGGAGTCCTTCGCGGTCGTCCAGATCATGACCGTGGGCCCCGGCGGGCCCGCGGATTCCACCAATGTCCTGACCCTGCTCGTCTACCAGAAGGCGTTCCGTGACGGTCAGGCGGGCTATGCGACCACGATCGGTGTCGCCCTGCTCATCGTCACGCTGGCCTTCTCCGCCCTCGTGATGCGGCTGGGCCGACGTGAGCGGCTGGAGTACTGATGAAGACCACCGACACCCCTCCGCCGGCCGATCTGCCCCCTGCGGCTGACCCCGTGGCCCGGACCGCCGTGACCAAGACCGCCGCGCCCGCGCCGAAGGGGAGCGCGACCGGCGGCGTCCTCAACGTCTTCTCGCACGGCGTGCTCGTCATCTGGGCGTTCCTGGTCGCCATGCCGCTGCTCTGGGCGGTCATGACGTCCTTCAAGGACGACAGGTCCATCTTCACCAGCCCCTGGGCACTGCCGGACCGGCTGCACTTCGAGAACTGGTCGCGCGCCTGGACCCAGGCGCACATGAGCGACTACTTCCTCAACACGATCCTGGTGGTGGCCGGTTCGCTGGCCGGCACGCTGCTCTTCGGCTCGATGGCCGCGTACGTCCTGGCCCGCTTCGAGTTCCCCGGGAACCGGTTCATCTACTACCTGTTCATCGGGGGGATGAGCTTCCCGATCATCCTGGCGCTGGTCCCGTTGTTCTACGTCATGAACAATCTGGGCCTGCTCAACTCCATCCACGGCCTGATCCTGGTCTACATCGCCTACTCGCTGCCGTTCACGGTCTTCTTTCTGACCTCCTTCTTCAGAACGCTGCCCACCTCGGTCGCGGAAGCCGCGCTCATCGACGGCGCCTCGCACACCCGGACGTTCTTCCAGGTGATGCTGCCGATGGCCAAGCCCGGACTGATCAGCGTCGGCATCTTCAACTTCCTCGGGCAGTGGAACCAGTACCTGCTGCCCACGGTGCTCAACACCGACCCGGACCGCAAGGTCCTCTCCCAGGGGCTGGTGCAGCTCGCGGTCAGCCAGGGGTACAAGGGCGACTGGTCGGGGCTCTTCGCCGGGCTGGTGATGGCGATGCTGCCGGTGCTCGCCGCGTACATCATCTTCCAGCGGCAGGTCGTCGCGGGACTGACGGCGGGAGCGCTCAAGTAGGACGGCGCCCCGTACGGCGCCACCCTGCCCGTACGGGCGCAGAAGGTACGGTCCAACCGCCCGTCCAGGCACTCCGACGGGCGGTTCGGCGCGTTCACCTTGCTCAAGGTCTTGACGGAGGCGGGCCCGAAAGCTGAGCTTAGGGTTCACAAGTTGGAGATACGTCGGGGTCTCATCGGCGCGGCCCCGGCCGGCGGCGGTGGTCGAGCCGTCCGTCAAGGGCAGGAGTGGATGAGTCGTGGAGACTCCAGGGTCGCAGTCGTCTCTGCACCGGGCCAACCTCGAACGGGTCGTACGCGCGGTGCGCATGGCCGGTTCACTGACCCAGGCGGAGATCGCACGGAGCACGGGTCTGTCGGCGGCCACGGTCTCCAACATCGTCCGTGAGCTGAAGGACGGCGGAACGGTCCAGGTCACCCCCACCTCGGCCGGCGGCCGGCGGGCCCGCAGCGTCTCGCTCAGCGGGGACGCGGGCATCGTCGTCGGCGTCGACTTCGGCCATACGCATCTGCGCGTGGCGGTCGGCAACCTCGCCCACCAGGTGCTCGCCGAGGAAGCGGAACCCCTCGACGTGGACGCCTCCTCGGCGCATGGCTTCGGCCGCGCCGAGGAACTGGTCGAGCGGCTGATCGTGGCCACCGGCGTCAGCCGTCAGAAGGTGATCGGTGTGGGGCTCGGGGTGCCGGGCCCCATCGACGTCGAATCGGGCACGCTCGGCTCCACCTCGATCCTGCCGGGCTGGACCGGCATCAACCCCGGCGACGAACTGGCCGGGCGCCTCGGCGTCCCGGTGTACGTCGACAACGACGCCAACCTCGGCGCCCTCGGCGAACTGGTCTGGGGGAGCGGGCGCGGGGTCAGCGACCTGGCGTACATCAAGGTCGGCAGCGGCGTCGGCGCGGGGCTGGTCATCGAGGGCCAGATCTACCGCGGCCCCGGTGGCACGGCGGGCGAGATCGGGCACATCACGCTGGACGAGTCGGGCCCCGTCTGCCGCTGCGGCAACCGCGGCTGCCTGGAGACCTTCGCGGCGACCCGCTACGTACTGCCCCTGCTCCGGTCCAGCCACGGTGCCGGCCTGACCATGGAGCGCGTCGTCCAGCTCGCCCGCGAGGGCGACCCCGGCTGCCGCCGGGTGATCGCGGACGTCGGCCGCCATGTCGGCAGCGGCGTCGCCAACCTCTGCAACCTCCTGAACCCCAGCCGCGTGGTGCTCGGCGGGGACCTGGCGGAGGCCGGGGAACTGGTGCTCGGACCGATACGGGAGTCCGTCTCCCGGTACGCCATCCCGAGCGCCGCGCGGCAGCTCTCGGTGCTCCCCGGGGCGCTCGGGGGCCGGGCAGAGGTGCTCGGGGCGCTGGCGCTCGTACTGAGCGAGATGGGCGATTCGACCCTGCTGGAGAGCGGGCTTCCCGCCGCCACGCCCGCCGCCTCGGCCGTCTCCGCTCCCGCCTTCACTTAGATAATGAATGGCACCGTTGTCATCTCGTTAAGGATTTACTCCTTGACGCCGACTACGGACGCGAGTTGACTTTCAGCCACCTCGGCCGCAACGACGCGGCCTCGTCAGGGAGGTTTTTGAAGTGAACGCAAAGATGCGTCGCGCCGCCGTGGCCACCGTCGCCACCGCGATGGCCGTCTCCCTCGCCGCCTGCGGCAGCGCCAAGGAGTCCGGAGACAAGGCCGAAGCGTCCACGTCGGACAAGAAGGGCCCGATCACCGTCGGGCTGCTCCTGCCGGAGAACCAGACCGCCCGGTACGAGAAGTTCGACAAGCCGCTGATCGAGAAGAAGGTCAGCGAGCTGACCGACGGCACCGGCAAGGTCGTCTACGCCAACGCCAAGCAGGACGCGACGACGCAGAGCCAGCAGGTCGAGACCATGATCACCAACAAGGTGAGCGTGCTGGTCGTGGACGCCGTCGACTCGAAGGCCATCGCCAGCTCGGTCAAGAAGGCCAAGGACGCCGGCATACCGGTCGTGGCGTACGACCGGCTCGCCGAGGGCCCGATCGACGCGTACACCTCCTTCGACAACGAAGAGGTCGGCAGGGTCCAGGGCCAGGCGCTCCTGGACGAGCTGGGCGACAAGGCCAAGTCCGGCGACATCGTCATGATGAACGGCGCCGTCACCGACCCCAACGCCGCCTTCTTCAAGAAGGGCGCGCTCTCCGTCCTCGACGGCAAGGTGAACATCGGCAAGTCGTACGACACCAAGGAGTGGAAGCCGGAGAACGCCAACGCCAACATGGAAGGCGCCATCACCGCGCTGGGCAAGGACAAGATCATCGGGGTCTACTCCGCCAACGACGGCATGGCGGGCGGCATCATCACCGCCCTCAAGGGCGCGGGCTTCAGCAAGCTCCCCCCGGTCACCGGACAGGACGCCGAGCTCAACGGCGTGCAGCGCATCGTCGCCGGTGAGCAGTTCATGAGCGTCTACAAGTCCTACCCGCAGGAGGCCGAGGTCGCGGCCGAGCTGGCCGTCGCGCTCGCCAAGGGCGAGAAGCTCGACTCCATCGCCAAGTCCACCGTGGACAGCCCCACCACCAAGGGCGTCCCGTCGGTGATCGTCCCGGTCGTCTCGCTGACCAAGGACAACATCAACGACACCGTGATCAAGGACGGCATCTACACGGTCGCCGAGATCTGCACCGCCAAGTACAAGGCCGGCTGCGACGCGATCGGCCTCAAGTAGGTCCAGGCAACCCGCAAGCCTGTCCGGCGCCCCGCCCGTCAACGCCCCGCAGCCAGGGCTGGTGCCACCACCGGCACACATCGCCGGTGGTGGCACCAGGCGCCGGACGGACCCGCGACGGCCGTCGTCCCCGGCTGCCGTCGCGGGTCGCCCCGCCTGCCGCGCCCCCGATCTCCGCGCGGCCGGCTTCCCCCCCCCGTTCTGTGCTCGACCACCGCGCCTTCCCCCTGGCGCGGCATCCCCGCCGGTCAGGCGGCGAAGGAGATGGTTCATGTGACCGCTACGCCCGTGCTGGCGTTGCGAGGGGTCTCCAAGCGGTTCGGTGCCGTCCAGGCGCTCACCGACGTAGAGCTTGAGGTCCACTCCGGTGAAGTGGTCGCCCTCGTGGGCGACAACGGCGCCGGGAAATCCACGCTGGTGAAGACCATCGCCGGCGTCCACCCGGTCGATGACGGCGTCATCGAGTGGGAGGGCAGGCCCGTCTCGATCGGCCGGCCGCACGACGCCCAGAACCTGGGCATCGCGACCGTCTACCAGGACCTCGCGCTCTGCGACAACATCGATGTCGTCGGAAACCTCTACCTCGGCCGCGAGCTGCGCAGTTGGGGTGTGCTCGACGAGGTCGAGATGGAGCGCCGCTCGCGCGAGCTGCTGACAACGCTGTCCATCCGGATCCCCAGCGTCCGTATCCCGATCGCCTCGCTCTCCGGCGGCCAGCGCCAGACCGTGGCCATCGCCCGCTCCATGCTCGGCGAGCCCAAGCTCGTCATCCTCGACGAGCCGACCGCGGCCCTCGGTGTCGAGCAGACCGCCCAGGTCCTCGACCTCGTCGAGCGGCTCCGGGAGCGCGGCCTCGCCGTCCTCCTCATCAGTCACAACATGGCGGACGTCAAGGCCGTCGCCGACCGGGTCGCCGTGCTCAGGCTCGGCAGCAACAACGGTGTCTTCGATGTCGCGAGCACCTCCCAGGAGGAGATCATCGCCGCCATCACCGGCGCCACGGACAACGCGGTGACCCGCCGCGCCTCGCGCAACGTGGAGGTTCAGAAGTGAGTACGGACAAGACCTCCCCGTCGCTCGCCAAGAGCACCGACGCCAAGAGCACCGACGCCGGGACCGCCGACGCCGGGGTCCCGGCTCCGGTGGACGCCCCGCCCGCCGCGGACGGCGCGGTCACCGCGGTCGACCCCCGGCTGCTCGTGCGCGAACAGGGCTTCGCCGGATACCTGACCGAGTTCAAGCGGCGGATACGCGCGGGTGACCTGGGCTCCATACCCGTCGTCATCGGACTCGTCGTCATCTGGGCCATCTTCCAGAGCCTCAACTCGAACTTCCTCACCGCGGGCAACCTCTCCGACATCTCCGTCGCCATGGTCGGCACCGGGATGATCGCCGTCGGTATCGTCTTCGTCCTGCTGCTCGGCGAGATCGACCTCTCGGTCGGCTCGGTCAGCGGGGTGTCCGGCGCCATCGTCGCCGTGCTGAGCGTCACGCACGGCATGAACGAATGGCTGGCCCTGGTCGTCGCCATCGTCAGCGGCGCGGCCATCGGCGCGGTCCACGGCTTCTTCTTCGCCCGCGTCGGCGCCCCCGCCTTCGCCGTCACCCTGGCCGGACTGCTCTTCTGGTCCGGCTTCATGCTCCAGATCCTCGGCAGCAACGGCACGATCAACCTCACCCCCGACGGTGTGATCACCCAGCTCACCAGCTACTACTTCACCGATGTCGCGGCGGCCTACGGCCTCGCCGTCGTCGCGGTCGCCGCGTACTTCCTCACGGCGTTCCTCGACAACCGCCGGCGCGAGGCGGCCGGAGTCCCGTCCCGCCCGCTGAGCGAGATCCTGCTGCGCACCGGGCTGCTCGCCGTCCTCTCCTTCGGCGTGGCGATCCTCTACAACCAGTACAAGGGCCTGCCGCTGGCGGTCGTGATCTTCCTTCTGGTGCTCGTCGTCACCGACTTCGTGCTGCGCCGCACCGCGTACGGCCGGAAGATCTTCGCCCTCGGCGGCAGCGTCGAGGCGTCCCGCCGCGCCGGTATCAACGTCACGCTGATCCGGATCTCGGTCTTCTCGATCGCCGGTACGTTCGCGGCGGTCGGCGGCCTCTTCATCGCCTCCAAGATCGCCTCGGCCAACCAGGGCGCGGGCAGCGGCGACCTGCTGATGAACGCCATCGCGGCGGCCGTCATCGGCGGCACCAGCCTCTTCGGCGGCCGGGGCCGCACCTGGAACGCGCTGCTCGGTGTGCTGGTGATCGTCTCCATCCAGTACGGGCTGGCCCTCCAGGGCATCGCCTCGGCGATCCAGTTCATGATCACCGGCGCCGTCCTGCTGGCGACCGTGGTCATCGACGCCGTCACCCGCAAGACCCAGAAAACCGCGGGCCGCGCCTGAGCCCCCGCCCCGCGCATGACGCGGCCCGGCACCCGGTGAACCACCGGGTGCCGGGCCGCGTCGTGTCACGCCGGAACCACTGGCGTATCAGGGGCCTCTCAAGGGCACACTGATATGACATGCCTACGGCCGAACGGGTGACGCACAACGCACCGCCCGGCGTCCACCCGCCCGAGTGGAACATTAGACTCGGCTGATCGGCAGGGCTCGACGGCTCATACACGCAAGGAGGCACGGGTGGCGATGCTGACCCGCATCAGGGGACCGCGCGATCTGGACCGGCTCGGCCCGGAGCAGCTCCAGGAGCTGGCCGGCGAGATCCGGTCCTTTCTCGTGGACGCGGTCTCCAAGACCGGCGGCCACCTCGGCCCCAACCTCGGGGTCGTCGAGCTGACCATCGCCCTGCACCGTGTCTACGACTCCCCGCAGGACAAGGTCCTGTTCGACACGGGCCACCAGTCGTACGTGCACAAACTGCTCACGGGACGTCAGGACTTCTCGAAGCTGCGGAGCAAGGACGGCCTCTCCGGCTACCCGTCCCGCGCCGAGTCCGACCACGACATCATCGAGAACTCCCACGCCTCCACCGTCCTCGGCTGGGCCGACGGCCTCGCCAAGGCCAACGAGGTCCTGAAGAAGGACGACCACGTCGTCGCCGTGATCGGGGACGGCGCCCTCACCGGCGGCATGGCCTGGGAGGCGCTCAACAACATCGCCGCCGCCAAGGACCGCCCGCTCGTCATCGTCGTCAACGACAACGAGCGGTCGTACGCGCCGACCATCGGCGGCCTCGCCAACCACCTGGCGACCCTGCGCACCACCGACGGCTACGAGCGCTTCCTGGCCCGGGGCAAGGACCTCCTGGAGCGCACCCCGGTCGTCGGCCGCCCCCTGTACGACACGCTGCACGGCGCCAAGAAGGGCCTCAAGGACTTCATCGCCCCGCAGGGCATGTTCGAGGACCTCGGCCTCAAGTACGTCGGCCCGATCGACGGCCACGACATCGAGGCCCTGGAGTCCGCGCTGGTGCGCGCCAAGCGCTTCGGCGGCCCGGTCATCGTGCACTGCATCACGGAGAAGGGCCGCGGTTACGAGCCGGCCGAGCAGGACGAGGCCGACCACTTCCACGGCATCGGCCCCATCCACCCCGACACCGGGCTGCCCATCGCCGCCGGCGGCATGGACTGGACCTCGGTCTTCGGCGAGGAGATGGTCAAGCTCGGCCACGAGCGCGAGGACATCGTCGCGATCACCGCGGCCATGCTCCAGCCGGTCGGCCTGGAGAAGTTCGCGAAGGCGTTCCCCGACCGCGTCTACGACGTCGGCATCGCCGAGCAGCACGGCGCGGTCTCCGCGGCGGGCCTCGCCACCGGCGGGGTGCACCCGGTGTTCGCCCTCTACGCGACCTTCCTCAACCGCGCCTTCGACCAGGTCCTGATGGACGTCGCCCTGCACCGCTGTGGAGTGACGTTTGTTCTCGACCGGGCCGGCGTCACCGGCACCGACGGCGCCTCGCACAACGGCATGTGGGACATGTCGATGCTCCAGTGCGTGCCGGGCCTGCGGATCGCCGCCCCGCGCGACGCCGACCAGGTACGCGCCCAGCTCCGCGAGGCCGTCGCGGTCGAGGACGCCCCGACCGTGGTCCGCTACTCCAAGGGCGCCGTCGGCCCGGCCGTCGCGGCCCTCGGCCGGATCGGCGGCATGGACGTGCTGCGCAGGCCCGAGGAGGGGCCGGCCGACGTGCTGCTCGTCTCCGTCGGCGCGCTCGCCCCGATGTGCCTGGAGATCGCGGGCCTGCTCGACCGGCAGGGCATCACCACGACGGTCGTCGACCCCCGCTGGGTCAAGCCGGTGGACGAGGCCCTCGCCCCGCTCGCCGAGCAGCACCGCGTCGTCGTCACCGTCGAGGACAACGGCCGCGTCGGCGGCGTCGGCTCGGCCGTCGCGCAGGCGCTGCGGGACGCCGGGGTCGACGTACCGCTGCGCGACTTCGGCATTCCGCCGCGCTTCCTCGACCACGCCTCCCGCAAGGAGGTCATGGCCGAGATCGGGCTGACCGCGCCGGACATCGCCCGTCAGGTCACCGGTCTGGTGGCGAAGCTCGACGGGCGGCTGGCCGGCGCGTCCGCCGAGGTCGCCCGCGACTGACGTTCCCTCCAGCGACCGGATCCGACCGCGCCGGATGGCGCGGATGGGCCGTTCCGACCACCCGTCCAGGGCGGTCGGAACGGCCCATCTGTGTGAATTGTGCCGATACCGGGTATTCGGGGCCCGCAACCTCTCGATTATTGCCGGATGAACGCGCACACGGAGGTACGCCGGTGAGTACGCAACAGGATCCGGGACCGGTCCAAAGCGGTCTTTTCCGTACAAAGAACGTAGAGCAGTCGATCCGCGACACCGAAGAACCCGAGTACGCGCTCAGGAAGACCCTCTCCGCGCTCGACCTGACGGTCTTCGGCGTCGGAGTGATCATCGGCACCGGCATCTTCGTCCTGACGGGCGTCGTCGCCCGGCAGACCGCCGGCCCCGCCACCGCCCTCGGCTTCGTCGTCGCGGGCATCGTCTGCGCCCTGGCCGCGCTCTGCTACGCCGAGTTCGCCTCGACCGTGCCGGTCGCCGGATCCGCGTACACCTTCTCGTACGCCTCCCTCGGTGAACTCCCCGCCTGGATCATCGGCTGGGACCTCGTCCTCGAACTCGCCCTCGGCTGCGCGGTCGTCGCCGTCGGCTGGTCCGGATACGTACGCTCCCTGCTCGGCAACGCCGGGGCGAGCCTGCCCGACTACCTCTCCGGCACCCAGAACGGGAAATTCGGCTTCGACCTCCTGGCCTTCCTGCTCGTTCTCGCCCTGACCGCGATCCTCGTCGCCGGGGTGAAGCTCTCCTCGCGGATCACCGGCATCATCGTCGCCGTCAAGGTCACCGTCGTCCTGATCGTGATCGTCGTCGGCGCCTTCTTCATCACCGGCTCCAACTACAAGCCGTTCATCCCGCCGGCCGAGGAGACCTCCGCCGGCAGCGGTCTCGCGGCGCCGATCATCCAGCTCATGGCCGGGTACACGCCCACCAACTTCGGCGTCATGGGGATCTTCACCGCGGCGGCCGTCGTCTTCTTCGCCTTCATCGGCTTCGACATCGTCGCCACCGCCGCCGAGGAGACCCGCAACCCGCAGCGCGACGTGCCCCGCGGCATCCTCGGCTCGCTCTTCATCTGCACCGTGCTCTACGTCGCCGTGTCCCTCGTCGTCACCGGCATGCAGCACTACACCCAACTCTCCGTGGACGCCCCGCTCGCCGACGCCTTCAAGTCCGTCGGCCACCCCTTCTGGGCCGGCCTGATCAGCTTCGGCGCGGCGGTCGGACTCACCTCGGTCTGCATGATCCTGCTGCTCGGCCAGACCCGGGTGTTCTTCGCGATGAGCCGGGACGGACTGCTGCCGAGGACCTTCTCCCACGTCCACCCGAAGTTCGGCACGCCCTACCGCTCCACCCTCCTCCTCGGGGTGCTCGTCGCGATCGTCGCGGGCTTCACCTCCATCGAGGAGCTGGCCGAACTCGTCAACATCGGCACCCTGTTCGCCTTCATCGTGGTCGCGCTCGGCGTCATCATCCTGCGCCGTACGCGCCCCGACCTGCCGCGCGCCTTCCGCGCCCCGCTGGTGCCCTGGGTGCCGATCGCGTCCGTACTGGCCTCCCTGTGGCTGATGCTCAACCTGCCCGCCGAGACCTGGCTGCGCTTCGGCATCTGGATGGTCATCGGCTGCGTCGTCTACTTCGTGTACGGCCGGACGCACAGCCGCATCAACACGCCCCGCTGACCCCGCCGGGCGCCCGCGGGCCCGCCCCGGTGGGCCCGCGGACGCTACGCGGGCTCGTCCGGCGGCTCCCGTACGGTCCTCGGCCCCGCGCAGCGCGCACCGTACGCCGCGACGCGCAGCCGCAGTTCCCGGTCGGCGGTGACCACGAGGCAGTCGACCCCGTCCCGCGCCGCCCCCGCCGCCAGCTCCACGATCCGGTCGTCCCCGCTGCCGGCCGCCGGCTCGACCCGTACGCCCGGCACCGACTCCACGCCCCGGGCCGCGCCCTCCACGACGAGGACGACCTCGACGGGGCCCGGCTGCCCGGCCACCCCGTCCGCCGCCAACGGCACCAGGGAGTCGCGCAGCCGCTCGGTGGCCCCGCGCCGGTCGCGCCACCACCCGTCGGGCACGGAACCGACCACGTTCGCCGCGTCGACGATCAGCTTGTTCAGCACCTTCGCAGCGTGCCACAGTCACCCGCCCGTCAGCCGCCGGGCGCCCCGGGTGACTCCCCGAACCTCCGCCGCATACCCCCGCGTACTATCGTTGTCCGGGATTTCTCGCACTCGGGGAGGTGGCGGCAGGCCATGGGACCGCACCGCACCCCGGCCGAGCCGCCCGCGGACTCCGCGCTCCCTCCGGTCACCGGCTGGCTGCTGCGCGGCAAGGACGGCAGGCTGACGGCGTACGCGCCCACCCCGGGCGGAGTCCTCCGCTGGACCGAGACCAGGACCGGCGGCCCGGAGTGGTCGGGGCCCGAGTCGCTGCCCCTCGCCGGGCTCCTGCCGTACACGGCGGTCGCGCAGGGCGCCGACGGCTTCGTCCATCTGCTGGGGGTACGGGACCGGCCGGGCGCCGGCGGAGCCGTCGAGCGCGACCTCGTCCACGCCGTCCAGTTCCAGACGGGCCGGCCGCTGCGGGACTGGCAGTCCGTGGGCAATCCGCACGGCAAGGACCGCGAGAAGGGCGCCCGTATCGGCATGCCCTCCGCCGTCCTGGACACGACGGGTTCGATGCACCTGTTCGTACGCAACGCCAACGGCGGCCTCTCCGCCAAGCACCAGTCGCCCACCGGCCGCTGGCAGCCGTGGGGCGGCGCCAACGCCGCGGACACGACCCTGACCGGCGAGACCTCCGCCGCCGTGACCGACGCTGGGGCCATCGACATCCTCGTCCCCGCCGGGGGCGGCACGGTGCGCTGGCTCCGCGGGACGCCCGACGCGAAACTGGCGCGCGCCGAGGACGAACCCACGGCGTCCGTCGCGCCCGGCACGGTCACCGCCGAGTCCACCGGCGCCGGACGGCTCACCCGCTTCTGGCGCGACGCCGACGACGGCACCGTCCGCGCCTGGCGCCCCGGGATCGCCCCCGTCACCCTCGGCGGCCCCGGCACCGGCCCGCTCGCCCTGCTCCGTACGCCCGTCGACGGGTACGACTGCACGATCCTGGCCGGCCGCGGCCCCGACGGCCGCCTCCGGGTCGCCGCGTACCCCACCGAGGACGAGGACGCGGGCCTGAACTGGACCCCCACCGGCGAACCCTGCGCGGGCGCCCCGGCGCTCGCCCTGGACGGCACGGGCCGGGTGGTCCTGGCCTGCCGCGGACTCGACGGGGCCCTGCGCGTCACCCGGCAGAAGGACGAGACGGGCCTGGCGCTGGAGGCCTGGCGGACGATCTGACGCCACCGGCCCCCGGGAGCCCGTCCGTTTCCGGACACAACGAGCCGAACGGGCCGTACGGAGACTCCCGTACGGCCCGTTCGGCCCGAGCCGGATCAGATCACCGCGTCACGCGGGCACGCTCGCCACGCCCGGCGCCAGGAACGGCTTGCCGTTCACCCGCTCCGAGACGCCCGCGCGGTCCAGGTACGGAGTGACACCGCCCAGGTGGAAGGGCCAGCCCGCGCCCGTGATCAGACACAGGTCGATGTCCTGCGCCTCGGCGACGACGCCCTCGGCCAGCATCAGCCCGATCTCCTGCGCCACCGCGTCCAGGACCCGCTCGCGCGTCTGATCCTCCGTCAGCACGGTGTCGCCCTGCTGCAGCAGCGCCGCGACCTCCGGGTCCAGCTCCGGTACCCCGGAGTCGTACACGTAGAAGCCGCGCTTCCCGGCCTTGACCACCGCGGCCAGGTTCTCGGAGACCGTGAACCGGTCCGGGAACGCGCCGTGCAGCGTCTCGGAGACATGCAGGCCGATCGCCGGGCCGACCAGCTCCAGCAGGACCAGCGGCGACATCGGCAGCCCCAGCGGCTCCACCGCGCGCTCCGCCACCTCGACCGGCGTGCCCTCGTCGATGACGTTCTGGATCTCGCCCATGAAGCGGGTGAGGATCCGGTTGACGACGAACGCGGGCGCGTCCTTCACCAGCACCGCCGTCTTCTTCAGCTTCTTCGCCACCCCGAACGCGGTGGCCAGCGACGCGTCGTCGGTCCGCTCGCCGCGCACGATCTCCAGCAGCGGCAGGATCGCGACCGGGTTGAAGAAGTGGAAGCCGACGACCCGCTCCGGGTTCTTCAGCTTCGAGGCCATCTCGGTGACCGACAGCGACGACGTGTTCGTGGCGAGGATCGCGTGCGCCGGGGCGACCGCCTCGACCTCCGCGAACACCTGCTGCTTGACGCTCATCTCCTCGAACACGGCCTCGATGACGAAGTCCGCGTCCGCGAACCCCTCGGTCTTGTCCAGCACACCGGAGACCAGGCCCTTGAGCCGGTTGGCCTTGTCCTGGTTGATCCGGGACTTCAGCAGCAGCTTGTCGATCTCGCCGTGGACATAGCCCACGCCCTTGTCGATCCGGTCCTGGTCGATGTCGGTCAGCACGACCGGCACCTCCAGACGGCGCAGGAACAGCAGCGCCAGCTGCGAGGCCATCAGCCCCGCGCCCACGACACCCACCTTGGTGACCGGGCGGGCCAGCGACTTGTCCGGTGCGCCGGCCGGCCGCTTGGCGCGCTTCTGCACCAGGTTGAACGCGTAGATCCCCGACCGCAGTTCGCCGCCCATGATCAGGTCGGCGAGGGCCTGGTCCTCCGCGTCGAAGCCGGCCTGGAGGTCGCCGTCCTTCGCCGCCGCGATGATGTCCAGCGCCCGGTACGCGGCGGGGGCCGCCCCGTGCACCTTGGAGTCGGCGACGGAGCGCCCGTGCGCCACGGCCGCGTCCCACGCCTCGCCCCGGTCGATCTCGGGGCGCCCGACGGTCACCTCGCCCTTGAGCACCGACGCCGTCCAGACCAGCGACTGCTCCAGGAAGTCCGCCCCGTCGAACAGCGCGTCCGCGATCCCCAGGTCGTAGACCTGGCCGCCCTTGAGCTGCCTGTTCTGGTTGAGGGAGTTCTCGATGACGACCGAGACCGCGCGCTCCGCGCCGATCAGGTTCGGCAGCAGCGTGCAGCCGCCCCAGCCGGGCACCAGGCCGAGGAAGACCTCGGGCAGCGAGAACGCGGGCAGCGCCGCCGAGACCGTACGGTACGTGCAGTGCAGCCCGATCTCGACGCCGCCGCCCATCGCCGCGCCGTTGTAGTACGCGAAGGTGGGCACCGGCAGTGCGGCGATCCGCTTGAAGACCTCGTGGCCGCCCCGGCCGATCGCGAGCGCGTCCTCGTGGCGCTTCAGCAGCTCCACACCCTTGAGGTCGGCGCCGACCGCGAAGATGAACGGCTTCCCGGTGATCCCGATCCCGACGATCGACCCCTCGGACGCCTCCGCGCCGACCTGGTCGAGCGCGGCGTCCAGGTTCGCCAGCGACTGCGGGCCGAACGTCGTCGGCTTCGTGTGGTCCAGGCCGTTGTCCAGCGTGATGAGCGCGAACCGCCCCGCCCCCGCCGGGAGTTCGAAGTGGCGTACGTGCGCCTGGGTGACGACCTCGCCGGGGAACAGCTCGGCCGCGCCCTTCAGGAGTTCAGCGGTGCTCACTTGGTGCCTCCGTCGAAGTGCGGGTTCTCCCAGATGACCGACGCGCCCATGCCGAAGCCGACGCACATCGTGGTCAGGCCGTACCGGACGTCCGGCCGCGCCTCGAACTGCCGGGCCAGCTGGGTCATCAGCCGCACCCCGGAGGAGGCCAGCGGATGGCCGAAGGCGATCGCGCCGCCGTACTGGTTGACGCGCTCGTCGTCGTCCGCGATGCCGTAGTGGTCGAGGAACGCGAGCACCTGCACCGCGAACGCCTCGTTGATCTCGAAGAGACCGATGTCGGAGATGGAGAGACCCGCCTTGGCGAGGGCCTTCTCGGTCGACGGGATCGGGCCGTACCCCATCACTTCGGGCTCGACCCCGGCGAAGGCGTACGACACGAGCCGCATCCGGACCGGCAGCCCCTGCTCGCGGGCGAAGTCCTCGGCGGCGATCAGCGAGGCGGTGGCGCCGTCGTTCAGCCCCGCCGCGTTGCCCGCGGTGACCCGGCCGTGCGGCCGGAACGGAGTCTTCAGACCGGCGAGCATCTCCAGCGTCGTACCCGGCCGCATCGGCTCGTCGGCGGTGGCCAGGCCCCAGCCGGTCTCGCCGGTCTCCGGGTTCGTCCGGCGGACCGAGATCGGCACCAGGTCCTGCTGGATCGAGCCGTTCGCGTAGGCCTTGGCCGCCTTCTCCTGCGACCGCACCGCGTACTCGTCCGCGCGCGCCTTGGTCAGGTGCGGGAAGCGGTCGTGCAGGTTCTCCGCCGTCATGCCCATGAACAGCGCGGAGTCGTCGACGAGCTTCTCGGAGACGAACCGCGGGTTCGGGTCGACGCCCTCGCCCATCGGGTGCCGGCCCATGTGCTCGACCCCGCCCGCCACGACGACGTCGTACGCGCCGAAGGCGATGGAGCCCGCGGTGGTGGTCACGGCGGTCAGCGCGCCCGCGCACATCCGGTCGACCGAATAACCGGGCACCGACTGCGGCAGCCCCGCGAGGATCCCCGCGGTCCGCCCGAGCGTCAGGCCCTGGTCACCGATCTGCGTGGTCGCGGCGACGGCCACCTCGTCGATCCGCGCCGGGTCGAGGTCCGGGTTGCGGCGCAGCAGCTCCCGGATCGACTTGACGACGAGATCGTCGGCCCGGGTCTCGTGGTACATGCCCTTCGGGCCCGCCTTGCCGAACGGGGTGCGGACGCCGTCGACGAAGACGACATCCCTGACGGTACGAGGCACGATGGCTCTCCTCCAGGGTGCGGGATGGCACTGCGGGGCACGCCGAAAGGCGTGCTTCCACCCCCATGCTACTTACCGGTAACCAAGTTGCCCAGCCCCGTTGTCCTTCCGACCGCGCTCCTAAGCCGCGACCAGCGCTTTCGCCAGGAGGGGGGCCACCAGTTCCACCTGCCACCGGCGGGCGCCGTGGGCGGTCAGGGCCGCCGCCACGTTCTCCACCGTCGGCTCCTTCGGCGGTTCCCAGCAGACCCGGCGGACCGTGTCCGGTGTGATCAGGTTCTCCTGAGGCATGGTGATCCGCTCCGCCAGTTCCGAGACCGCCGCGCGCGCCGCCGAGAGCCGCGCCGCGGCCTCCGGGTCCTTGTCGGCCCAGGAGCGCGGCGGCGGGGGGCCCGTGAGGGGCTGGCCGGGCTGGGGCAGCTCCGTGTCGGGCAGGGCCTTCGCCCGGTCCACCGCCGCCTGCCACTGTTCGAGCTGGCGTCTGCCCATCCGGTGCCCGAACCCGGGAAGGGCCGTCAGCGCCTGCACGGTCGCGGGCAGCGAGAGCGACGCCTCGACGATCGCGGTGTCGCTGAGCACCTTGCCGGGGGAGACATCGCGCCGCTGCGCGACCCGGTCGCGGGTCGTCCACAGTTCCCGTACGACCGCCATCTGCCGGCGGCGCCGCACCTTGTGCATGCCCGACGTGCGGCGCCACGGGTCCTTGCGCGGCGGCGCGGGCGGGGCCGCGGCGATCGCCTCGAACTCCTGGTGCGCCCAGTCGAGCTTGCCCTGCCGTTCCAGCTCCTTCTCCAGGGCGTCCCGCAGATCGACGAGGAGTTCCACGTCGAGCGCGGCGTACCGCAGCCAGGGCTCGGGGAGCGGGCGGGTCGACCAGTCGACGGCGGAGTGGCCCTTCTCCAGCGCGTACCCGAGGACGTTCTCGACCATGGCGCCGAGGCCGACCCGCGGGAAGCCCGCGAGGCGGCCCGCCAGCTCGGTGTCGAAGAGCCGGGTGGGGATCATGCCTATTTCCCGCAGGCAGGGCAGGTCCTGGGTCGCCGCGTGCAGGATCCACTCCGTACCGGAGAGTGCGTCGCCGAGTCCGGAGAGGTCGGGGCAGCCGACCGGGTCGATCAGCGCCGTGCCCGCGCCCTCGCGGCGGAGCTGGACGAGATAGGCGCGCTGACCGTAGCGGTAGCCGGAGGCGCGCTCCGCGTCGACGGCGACGGGTCCGGTGCCCGCGGCGAAGGCGGCGGTCACCTCGGCGAGCGCCGCGTCGGTGGCGACCACCGGTGGAATGCCCTCGCGGGGCTCCAGCAAGGGGATCGGCGCCGATTCGACGTCGTCCGGGGGCAGCGACACCAGCGACTGTCGCCGCGGGCCCCCGGTGGTTCGCAGTGCTGGCTCTGCTGCGGTCTCTTGGGCGTCGGTCACCTGTCAAGGGTATCTGTGAACGGACGGCGCCCGTCGACGGAACGTTCCGTCGACGGGCGGTGGGGGCGAGAAGCGGTCAGTGCTCCTGTCCGGTCGCGTGCCGGGTTCAGTGGATGATTCCGGTACGGAGGGCCACGGCGACCATCCCCGCCCGGTCACCCGTGCCGAGCTTGCGCGCGATGCGGGCGAGGTGGCTCTTGACGGTGAGCGCGGACAGGCCCATGGAGACGCCGATGGCCTTGTTGGACTGGCCTTCGGCGACCAGCCTGAGGACCTCGACCTCGCGGCCCGACAGCTCCCGGTAGCCACCGGGGTGGTTCGGGGCGCCCGGGGGGCGGCGGTGCATCCGCTGCCCGGCGCCCAGCGGGGCGACGCCGGGGCGGCCGGGGTGGCCGATGTTCGTACGGGTGCCGGTGACGACATAGCCCTTGACGCCGCCCGCGAGGGCGTTGCGCACCGCGCCGATGTCGTCGGCGGCGGAGAGGGCGAGGCCGTTGGGCCAGCCCGCCGCCCGGGTCTCGGACAGCAGGGTCAGCCCGGATCCGTCGGGCAGGTGGACGTCGGCAACGCAGATGTCGCGCGGGTTGCCGACGCGGGGGCGGGCCTCCGCGATGGACGACGCCTCGATGACGTCACGTACTCCAAGGGCCCACAGGTGGCGGGTGACGGTGGAGCGGACGCGTGGGTCGGCCACGACGACCATGGCCGTCGGCTTGTTCGGGCGGTAGGCGACCAGGCTTGCGGGCTGCTCAAGGAGAACGGACACCAGGCCTCCTGGGGAAGGTGCGGGACGGGGCCGGCTGCGGGGGGTGAAGCCGGGGCGAACCGTGTGTGAAGGGTCATTGACCTCTTCGGCAGCAATCCCGCTCGCCTTTAGAGAATGATCACGAATTAGTGAGTAACAATTCGGGCAATTCGGATGCGTGATCGATCATCCTACGAGTGGTCCCCCGGACGGGGGAGCGCGGGGGACGTGGTGTGGCGGAGTGGTGAAGGCGCGTGCGGAGGGAGCGCGGAGGTGGGGGCACGGAGACGCGGCGTGCGACGGGAGCGCGGAGGCGGGCGCGCGGTGCCGTCGCCGGGGTGGCCGGGCGGTGCGGTCAGGGGGAGGGGGGTGAAGTGGGGGCGCGACGGGGTGTGAGGGGGCGTCAGGAGACCTGGGGGCCCCGTCGCTGGGGCAGCGACACCACGCCCGCCCCCATCGTGTCTCCTGTGCTCCCCGTGGTCCCCGCGTTCTGCGGCCCGCCCGCGCCCGGCGGCAGACCCGCGACCTGGCAGAGCAGATCGCACCACGCGCCCAGGTGCGCCGCCGCGTCGGGCCCGCCGAGGCTCTCGCGCGGGGTCCAGGACGCCCGGATCTCGATCTGCGTCGCCGGCCTGCGCTCCGCGAGCCCCCCGAAGTAGTGCGACCCGGCCCGGGTGACCGTGCCGCTCGCCTCCTCGTACGACAGACCGCGCGCCTCCAGCGCCCCCGTCAGCCACGACCAGCACACCTCGGGGAGCAGCGGGTCGGCGGCCATCTCCGGCTCCAGCTCCGCCCGTACGAGCGTGACCAGCCGGAAGGTGCCCTGCCAGGCGTCGTGCCCGGCCGGGTCGTGGAGCAGGATCAGCCGGCCGTCGGCCAGATCGTCGTCGCCGTCGACCGCCGCCGCCTCCAGGGCGTACGCGTACGGCGCGAGCCGCTTCGGCGGCGGTGTCGGGTCGATCTCGACGCCGGGGCGCGGTCGCGCCGTCCGCAGCGCGTCGACCGCGGAACGGAACGCGGACGGGACGCAATCGTCCTCCCCGCCGTCCGTTCCCCCGGTGCCGTTGGAATGATCGGAAAACTGTCCCTGAGCCGCAGCCATGCGGGGAAGAGTAGGCGGAACGCGCGTCTCGCGCAGGGAGGGACACCCGGCCCGGGCCGGCGGCTTCCCCGTACATGGGAAGATTCTGTACGTGAGCGCCAACGAACGCCCCCCGGGCCAGCAGACGAAGACGTACGAATCGGCCTTCCTGAAGGCATGCCGACGGGAGCCGGTGCCGCACACACCGGTCTGGTTCATGCGCCAGGCGGGGCGTTCGCTGCCCGAGTACCTGAAGGTCCGCGAGGGCATCCCGATGCTGGAATCGTGCATGCGGCCCGAGTTGGTCACCGAGATCACGCTGCAGCCGGTACGGCGCCACAAGGTCGACGCCGCGATCTACTTCAGCGACATCGTCGTCCCCCTCAAGGCCATCGGCCTCGACCTGGACATCAAGCCGGGCGTCGGCCCCGTCGTCGCCGAGCCGATCCGCACCCGCGGCGACCTGGCCCGGCTGCGCGACCTCACGCCCGACGACGTCGCCTACGTCACCGAGGCCATCGGGATGCTCACGGGGGAGCTGGGATCCACCCCGCTCATCGGGTTCGCCGGGGCGCCCTTCACGCTCGCCAGCTATCTCGTGGAGGGCGGTCCGTCCCGCAACCACGAGCACACCAAGGCCATGATGTACGGCGACCCGGAGCTCTGGGCCGACCTGCTGGACCGGCTCGCCGAGATCACCGCGGCCTTCCTCAAGGTGCAGATCGAGGCGGGCGCGAGCGCCGTCCAGCTCTTCGACTCGTGGGTGGGCGCCCTGGCCCCCGCCGACTACCGCCGCTCCGTGCTGCCCGCCTCCGCGAAGGTCTTCGACGCCGTCGCGTCGTACGGCGTGCCCCGCATCCACTTCGGTGTCGGTACGGGCGAACTGCTCGGCCTGATGGGCGAGGCCGGCGCCGACGTCGTGGGCGTGGACTGGCGCGTCCCGCTGGACGAGGCGGCCCGCCGCGTCGGCCCCGGCAAGGCGCTCCAGGGCAACCTCGACCCGGCCGTCCTCTTCGCCCCCACCCCGGCGGTGGAGACCAAGGCCCGCGAGGTGCTCGACGCGGCGGCCGGGCTCGAAGGCCATGTCTTCAACCTGGGCCACGGCGTGCTGCCGAGCATGGACCCGGACTCACTGACCAGGCTCGTCGACTACGTGCACACGCAGACCGCTCGCTGATTGGCCGAAACCCGCTGGTGACGCGGGGACGAATCGCCCCCGGGCGGGGGTGATTCGTCCCGCTCGGCGCCCCCGCCGCCGTCGGTGGTTCACCAGCCCGCCGCCCGGACCGCCGTCGTCGCCTTGCGCGCGGCGACGAGGATGGGGTCCCAGACGGGCGAGAAGGGCGGTGCGTACCCCAGGTCCAGCGTGGTCATCCGCTCCACCGTCATCCCGGCGGTCAGCGCCACCGCCGCGATGTCGACGCGCTTCGCCGCCCCCTCCCGGCCGACGATCTGCACCCCCAGCAGCCGCCCGGTACGGCGCTCCGCGAGCATCTTCACCGTCATCAGCGCCGCGCCCGGGTAGTAGCCCGCGCTGTGGGTCGACTCGATCGTCGCACTCACGAACTGGAGCCCCGCCCTGCGGGCGTCCTTCTCGCGCAGCCCCGTCCGCGCGATCTCCAGGTCGCAGACCTTGCTGACGGCCGTGCCCACCACGCCGGGGAAGACGGCGTAGCCGCCGCTCACGTTCGCCCCGATGATCTGGCCGTGCTTGTTCGCGTGCGTGCCCAGCGCGATGTGGCGGGTGGCGCCGGAGACCAGGTCGAGGACCTCCACGCAGTCACCGCCCGCCCAGACGTTCTCGTGGCCGCGCACCCGCATCGACAGGTCGGTGAGCAGCCCGCCGTGCGGTCCGACGGGCAGCCCGGCGGCGCGGGCGAGGGTGGTCTCCGGCTCGACCCCGATGCCCAGGACGACGACGTCCGCCGGATACTCGGCGTCCGCCGTGGCCACCGCCCGCACCCGGCCGTCCGCGCCGGTGCGGATCGCGGTCACCTCCGCGCCGGCCACGGTGGTGATGCCCAGCCCGTCCATCGCCCCGTGGACCAGCCGCCCCATGTCCGGGTCGAGGGTCGCCATCGGCTGCTCGTCCCGGTGCAGAACGGTGACCTCGTACCCCCGCTTCAGCAGCGCCTCGGCCATCTCCACGCCGATGTACCCGGCGCCGACGACGACCGCGTGCCCGCCCGTCGTCGCGGCGAGGGTGTCCAGCAGCGCCTGGCCGTCGTCGAGGGTCTGCACCCCGTGCACGCCCGGCGCGTCGATCCCGGGCAGCGCGGGGCGTACGGGGCGGGCGCCCGTCGCGACGACCAGCTGGTCGAAGCCGGTCCAGTCCTCGGTCCCGGCGTCCAGGTCGCGGGTGCGTACCCGCTGCCCCGCCAGGTCGATCTCCACGGCCTCCGTGCGGGTCCGCAGCCCGATGTCCCGGGCCCGGTGCTCCTCGGGCGTCCGGGCGATCAGCGCGTCCCGGTCCGTGACATCGCCGCCCACCCAGTACGGGATGCCGCACGCGGAGTACGAGGTGAAATGGCCGCGCTCGAACGCGACGATCTCCAGCTCGTCCGGGCCCCGGCCCCTGCGGGCCGCCGACGCGGCGGACATGCCCGCCGCGTCGCCCCCGATGACCACCATGCGCTGCGCCGCCATTGCGCGTCCCTCCGGTCGGTGTGCGCGTCGTTCGCGCGGTCCTGCCGGGAGGGAACGCTACGCGGGCGGGTCCGGTCAGTCCTCCTCGCGTCCCCGCTCGGCGGATTCGGCGGCGTGCGCCGGGTCCGCGGGCCCGGCCGCCGGCGCCGCCGCGGGCAGCAGCCGGCGCACCAGGCGCCAGAGCAGGAAGAGCGCGCCGAGCACGGCGGCGAACGGCAGCACCGCGCCGAGGACCACCCCGATCCACCGCAGCGTCGCGAGGAGCGCGTCCCAGCCGCCGCCCAGCGCGTCCAGGAACCCCGGATCCTCCGCCTTCCTCTCCTTCTCCACGGGCTGGTTCTCGAAGAGCTCCAGCGTGATCGTGGCCAGAGTGGTGCGGTCCTTGAGCGACGCCTGCTGGGCGAGGAGTGCCTCCAGCGCCGACTGACGGCTGCTCAACTCCCCTTCCAGCGCCACCACATCGCTCAGCTTCGTGGCCCGGTCCATCAACTCCCGTACGCGCGCCACGCTCACCCGCTGCGAGGCGATCCGGCTCTCCACGTCCACGACCTGGTCGGTGACGTCCTCGGCCTTCGCCTTGCGCGCCAGCAGCGTTCCGGTGCCCGCCAGTTCGGACAGCACCGCGTCGTAGGACGCCCCCGGGACCCGGAGCACGATCCGCGAGGTCACCCCGCTGTCCTCGTCCCGCTCCGTGACCTCGTCCTGCACCAGCCCCCCGGCGTTCCCGGCCGCCGTCCGCGCCGTGGCGAGCGCCTTGCGCGCGTCCTCGACCCGTACGGTCAGCTCGGCGGTGCGGATCACATGGACCCCGGCGGGCGTGCCGCTCCTCCCGTCCTCGCCCTGGGCGCCGGGGGCCGCCGTCCCGCCGGGCGCAGCCGCGTCACCGGCCTCCGTGCCGGCCCCGTCCGCCTGGCCGCCCCGCTCGCCGGCGGGCCGGGAGACGGCCTTCGAGGCCGTGTCCTGCGTACCGCCCGCGCTGCATCCGGCGAGCGCGAGCGAAGCGGTGAGCAGTGCCGCCGCGAGTGCGGGCATCGTACGCATGGTCCCCCCAGGGATTCGTTTGTCGTCGCGGGTTCGACGTGTGGGGCGCCTGTGCGGGTTGCTCTTCCACGGCCTCGAAGCGGTCACGGTCAGGACTCGTTCAGGACGGGACACGTGACGGGCCGAGGGAACACGTTTGAGAGAGTGGAGACATGGAGTCGAGCGCGCAGCACGTGGACACGCACACCGGCCATGTCGTCGTCATCGGGGGCGGCATCGCCGGTCTCGCCGCCGCCCACCGGCTGCTGGGCGCCGGCGTCCGGGTCACCCTGCTGGAGGCCACCGGCCGGCTCGGCGGCAAGCTGCGCACGGGCGAGATCGAGGGCGCCCCCGTCGACCTCGGCGCCGAGTCCATGCTCGCCCGCAGACCCGAGGGCGTCGGCCTCGCCGAGGAGGTCGGGCTCGGCGCGCTGCTCCAGCCGCCCACCGCCACCACCGCCTCCGTCTGGACACGGGGCGCGCTGCGGCCCATGCCCAAGGGCCATGTGATGGGCGTGCCCGGCGACCCCGCCGCCCTCTCCGGACTCCTCTCCGACGAGGGGCTCGCCCGGCTCGCCCGCGAACCGGAGCTGCCCCCCACCGAGGTCGGCGACGACGTGGCGATCGGCGCGTACGTGGCGGAGCGGCTCGGCCGCGAGGTCGTCGACCGGCTGGTCGAACCGCTGCTCGGCGGGGTCTACGCGGGCGACGCGTACCGCATCTCCATGAAGGCGGCCGTCCCGCAGCTCTTCGACGCCATTCGGAGCCACGCGTCGCTGCTGGCCGGCGTCCGCGACATCCAGGAGCGGGCCGCCGCGGGAACGCGGCCCGGCGGCGCCGTCTTCGCGGGCATCGAGGGCGGCGTGGGCCGCCTCCCGGGCGCCGTCGCGGACGCCGTACGGGCCGGGGGCGGCGAGATCAGGACGGAGACCCCCGTCCTCGCGCTGGTCCGGACGGCGGAGGGCTGGCATATCCGTACCGACCGGGAGACCCTGGCCGCCGACGGCGTGGTCCTCGCCACCCCCGCGTGGTCCGCCGCCGCCCTGCTCGCCGACGAGTCACCGGCCGCCTCCGCCGAACTCGCCACCGTCGAGTACGCGTCGATGGCCCTGGTGACGATGGCCTTCCGGCGCGCCGACACCGCCGCCCTGCCCGACCGCAGCGGCTTTCTCGTCCCGCCCGTCGACGGCCACACCATCAAGGCGTCGACCTTCTCCACCCGCAAGTGGGGATGGGTCGACCGGGCCGCGCCCGGCCTGTTCCTGCTGCGCACCTCGATCGGGCGGTACGGCGAGGAGGAGCAGCTCCAGCGCGAGGACTCCGAACTCCTCGACGTCTCCCTGCGCGACCTCCGCGAGGCGACCGGTCTCACGGCCCGTCCCGTCGCCCACGAAGTGACCCGCTGGACCGCCGGACTGCCCCAGTACCCGGTGGGCCACCAGGCCAGGGTCGCCCGCGTCCGCGACGCCCTCGCCAAGCTCCCCGGGCTGCGCGTGTGCGGCGCGGCGTACGACGGCGTCGGGATCCCCGCCTGCGTCGCGAGCGCCCGGCGCGCCGCCGACGAGATCATCGCCACGTCGACCCTGGCGCCGGGCACCGATCGGGGCGCGGGAGAATAGCCCCATGACTGCTTCTCCCGAGAAGGCCCCGAACGCGGGCAAGAAGGCCAAGGACCTCAACGAGGTCATCCGCTACACCCTGTGGTCCGTCTTCAGGCTGCGCGATGTCCTGCCGGAGGACCGCACCGGTTACGCGGACGAGGTCCAGGAGCTGTTCGACCAGCTCGGGACGGAGGACGTCACCGTACGGGGCGCGTACGACGTGTCCGGGCTGCGTGCCGACGCCGACGTCATGATCTGGTGGCACGCCGAGACCTCGGACGCACTGCAGGACGCGTACAACCGCTTCCGGCGCACCCGGCTCGGCCGCGCGCTGGAGCCGGTCTGGTCGAACATGGCGCTGCACCGCCCCGCCGAGTTCAACAAGTCGCACGTGCCGGCCTTCCTGGCCGACGAGACGCCCCGCGACTACGTGAGCGTCTACCCCTTCGTCCGCAGCTACGACTGGTACCTGCTGCCCGACGAGGACCGCCGTAGGATGCTCGCGGACCACGGCAAGATGGCGCGCGGCTACCCTGACGTACGCGCCAACACCGTGGCGTCCTTCTCGCTCGGCGACTACGAGTGGGTCCTGGCCTTCGAGGCCGACGAGCTGTACCGCATCGTCGACCTGATGCGTCATCTGCGCGCGTCCGAGGCGCGGCTGTACGTGCGGGAAGAGGTCCCGTTCTACACGGGCCGCCGCAAGTCGGTCGCGGATCTCGTGGCAGGGTTGGCGTGACGGTATGACGTGGTGGCCGGGTCCGTGACCGTACGGACCGGGCCGCCCCACCCGGAAGATCAGACGGCCGGCGGCAGTCTCCTGCTGCGCGCACGGCCCGTCCAGCGACACCGGGTTCGGCTCCGGGTTCCCATCGGCCGCCGGCCTGCGGAAACGCGGTGGACGGGGAAGAATCCTGTTCTTCCCCGTCCCCGCCCGTTCCGCCCCGGTCGCGGCCGATGGAACCCGGGTCGGTGTTCCGCCCCTTGAACGCGGCCCCCTCCGCCCATGACGCGCCCCACGGCCGGGCGTCAGGCCGGGCCTGCGGCCGGGCGGACAACTTCCTTGTTCTGCACGCCTGTTGTCAGCACTCCCCGTCGCCTCTACGCTCGCACGGTCTTGTTCGTGAATCGTGTTCACATACATGATGGGAGTGTTCGATGAACGGAACTCCTCAGTCGCGTCCGGCAGCCGTGTTGTCCTCGATGATCGTCGCCCTCACCACCCTCGCCGCGGTGCTCGCCCCGACCGCGTCCGCCGCCGCCACGGAGAGCGGGACGCGCGCCGCCCCGGCGACCGTGGTGATCGACGGCAAGCGGATGCGGCAGGCCCGCGCCGCCCTCGACCGCGGTGACCCCGCGCTCCGCAAGGCCGTCACCTCCCTGACCGCGCAGGCGGATTCCTGGCTCGGGAAGGGGCCGTGGACCGTCACCGACAAGCCGAGGCCGGCCCCCGGCGGCGACCCGCACGACTACCTGAGCCAGGCTCCGTACTGGTGGCCCTCACAGCCGAAGACCGCGGACAACCCCTGGGGCTGTCCGTACGTCCAGCGCGACGGCGAACGCAACCCGGAGATCGACACAGGCACCGACCGGCCCGAGCTGAGCAAGGTGGTCGGCTCCGCCACCACGCTCAGCCTCGCGTGGTACTACACCGGCCGGCAGCGGTACGCGGAGCACGCCGCCCGGATCCTGCGCACCTGGTTCCTGGATCCCGCCACCCGGATGAACCCGAACCTGAACCACGGGCAGTTCATCCCGTGCATGTACGAAGGCCGTTCCATCGGCATCATCGACTTCTCCCAGCAGTACACCAGCGTGCTGGACGCCCTCGCCCTCCTCGACACCGGGGCCCCGGGGTGGACCAGGAGCGACCGCGCCGGAATGCGCGCCTGGAACGTGGAGTTCCTGGACTGGCTGGTCAACTCCCCCTTCGGGAAGGAGGAGTCCGCCGCCGAGAACAACCACGGCACCTTCATGGACATGCAGGTCGCCGCCCTCGCCCTCGCCACCGGCGACCGGGCCCTCGCGCGCCGGACCGTCCTCGACGCCCTGACGAAGCGGATCGACGTGCAGATCGCCCCGGACGGCAGCCAGCCCCAGGAACTCGCCCGCACCCGCAGCTGGCACTACTCGACCTTCAACCTGGTCGCGTACGCGCGGCTGGCCGCCACCGGCCGGCAGGTCGGCGTGGACCTCTGGAGGTACGAGGGGCCCCAGGGCCAGAACCTGCGCAAGGCCGTCCGCCAACTGCTGCCGGCGGCCACCGGCGCCGCCCCCTGGCCCCACCCCGAGCTGGAGTTCTACCGCTACGCGGCGACGGACGTCGTCCACGCGGCGGCGGACGCGGGCGACCCGGGGGCCCGCGCGGCGGTCCGGCGTCTGCAACCGCCGCCGGGCGGCGACCTGTGGGCGCTGCGCCCCGGGGCCGAACAGCTCGACGGGCCCCTCTTCCCCTGACGACCGCTGGTGCCGGTCGCCGGATGCCCGCCCGGGGCCGCTGTCAGCCGAGGGCGGGGTAGTCGGTGTAGCCGCGGTGGTCGCCCCCGAAGGAGGTCGCGCGGTCGGGGGAGTTGAAGGGGCCCCCGGCGGCGAGGCGGGCCGGCAGGTCGGGGTTGGCGAGGAAGAGGCCCCCGTAGGCGATCAGGTCGGCGGTGCCGTCCTCGACGAGCGTCAGCTCGTCGGGGCCGGTGGGCTCCATGCCGGTGAAGGGGTTGAGGACGAAGGTGCCCGGCCATGCCTTGCGCAGCCGTACGACCAGGTCGCGGACGCCTGGCGCCTCCATCTGGTGCAGGTAGGCCAGGCCGAGCGGGGCGAGCGCGTCCACCAGCGCGGTGTAGGTGGCCTCGACGTCCGTCCGGTCGCTCTCGTCGATGTCGTTGTAGGGGTTGCCGGGCGAGAGGCGGAAGCCGACCTTGTCCCCGCCGATGGCCTCGGCCACGGCCCTGGCGGTCTCCACGGCGAAGCGGATCCGCCGCTCGGGGCTGCCGCCCCAGGCGTCGGTGCGCCGGTTGGAGTTCGGGGCCAGGAACTGGTGGATCAGATAGCCGTTGGCGCCGTGCAGTTCCACGCCGTCGAAGCCCGCCTCGACGGCGTTGCGCGCCGCGGTGGTGAAGTCGGCGATGGTTTCCGCGATCTCCGCCTCGGTCAGCTCGTGCGGCGTGACGAAGTCCTGCGGCCCCTCGTGCGTGTAGACCTGGCCCTGGGCGGTGACCGCGGAGGGGCCGACCGGAGCGAGGCCCGTGAGGCTCGGGTGACCGACCCGTCCGGTGTGCATGATCTGCAGGAAGATTGCGCCGCCCTCGGCGTGCACCGCGTCGGTGACCTCGCGCCAGGCCGCGATCTGTTCGGCGGAGTGGATACCGGGGGTGTCCGGGTAGCCCTGGCCGACCGCCGACGGCTGCGTGCCCTCGGTGACGACCAGACCGGCGCTCGCCCGCTGCGCGTAGTAGGTCGCCATCAGCTCGGTGGGGGTCTGTCCGCGGCCGTAGGCGCGGCTGCGGGTCATCGGGGCCATCACGATGCGGTTGGAGAGGCGGATACCGCCGAGGTCGTACGGGGCGAAGGCCGTCGTCATGATCGGGTTCCTGTCCGGTTCGGTTGTGGTGACACCGCACGGTGCCATTGCCTGTCCGAACAAGTAAATAGCCCTGGCTCATTCCCTGAGGAGCGTGACCTGTATCACTCCTGTGTATTCGGGTGCTGTCAGCGCTGCCAGTGCGGCCCGGCGTGGCCGGGGAGAGGCGGCGATAGAGTGTTCCTGTCCGGGCAACGATCTGCGCGAAGGGTTGTGAGCGACGTGTCGAGGGATCCAGACGACGTACCGACCGAGGGCTCCGTACCGACCGAGGGCTCCACCGTGGACGTGGCCCGCCCCCTGATGCCGCCGTCGGTCCGGGCCGGGGTCATGAGCCACGCGATCTTCCGCGTGGCGCGCCTGCACCGGATGCTCGCCGGGCAGCTCCTGCGCCGCGTGGGGCTGCACCCCGGGCAGGAGCTCGTCATGATGCAGCTGTGGGACCTCGGCCCGCAGCGTCAGACCGACCTCGTACGGCTGCTCGGCTCGGACGCGGCCACCATGACCCGCACGGTCAAGCGGCTGGAGAACGCGGGCTTCGTCCGCCGGCGGCCCAGCGAGACCGACCGGCGCGCCACCATCATCGAACCCACCGCCGCCAGCCTCGCCCTGCGCAAGGAAGTCGAACAGGTCTGGGCGGAACTGGAGGACAGCGTCGCCGCCGGCCTGGACCCGGACGAACAGGACACCATGATCCGCGTGCTGGCCGGCATCGAGGACAGCCTCAGCCGGGCGGTCGAGCGTCAGGCCCCCCTCACATAGCAGGGGCGCTCACGGGCACTCCGGGACGCGACGCCGGACCGGGCCTGCCACGCGGGCCGGCGTGTGCGGGCACGCGCCGCGGCGTACGTCGCGTTCGTCAGCAAGCCACCGGCGCTACGTGTGTCGGCCGGGGCTGTGCAGTGGCAGGGCGGCAAGCGCGAGCAGAGTGGCGAGTCCGAACAGCATGATCGCCTCGGGCACGGGTTGCCCGGCGCGCCAGAGCTGGACCGGCAGCCCGATCCAGGGCACGCGCAATCGTGCTACGCCTTGGAGCGCCGTGGGGCCCACCGGTGTGGAGTCCGGTGTGGAGTTGGCGTCACCTTTGGTGATCAGGTACTTGTTGGGAAGTACCTGGTGGACCCGGTGGGTGAGAAGACGGCTGGGGCGAGTGGAGTCCTGGGTCAGCACGATGTGGCCCACCGCCGGTGTCCGGCCGGGTGGCGGTGGCTGGTAGAGAACGACGTCGCCCGGCATGAGGGCGGGACGCATGGAGCCGGACTGCACCACGCCCGCTGTCCAGCCCAGCGCCATCACGGGCACATGTGCCCATACCAGCAGCCCGAGCATCGAGCCGAGCACGGTTCGTGAAATGAGCGTCGTGGCCACGCGGATCGGGTGCGGGACATCCTTGGCCGTGGGGTGGGGGAGCACGCCGACGGCCAGGTCACCGGGGAGGGTCACCCCTGTTCCCGCGCTTCCCAGGTGAAGGCCGCCTCGTTCGTGGCCACGCTCTGCGAGCCGTTGGGCGCGCTCGGACTGAACTTCCACGCGACGCGGAAGCCCAGCGAACTGAGTGGCTTGCCGGCCAGGATCCAGGGGCCCAGGCCGGTGCGGTAGTCGGTGTACAGGGCCATGAACTCGTCCAGAGTGCCGTTGAACGCCGTCCTGTGGGCGGTGAAGCCTTTGCAGTTTCCGGAGGCGCCACCGCTGCCTACCTCGATGTGGAGGTTGATGAAGGATTGGAAGTTGCTGGGCCAGTTCGGAGAGTTGCCGTACAGCTTCAGCGCTGTGGGGAAGCCGGCGTTCGACTTGATCCTGATGCAGTTGGCGCCTGTGTCACCGGGGCGCATGTTGTCGACGCGGAACATGGGCACAGTGCTGTCGTTGGCCAGCCCCAGCGAGCCGGAGGTCCATGTGTTGCCGCTGTTGCTGCTGGTTCCGCTCCAGTCGGCGTTGGTGGCACCCCAGACCAGAACACCGCTGAACAGTAACCCGAGCGGAACGGGCAACACCTGTGCCAGCACGTTCAGCCAGGGACGCGCCATCGCGGACTCCGTTCCATTTCGACCCCACCGCAGCATATGGTCCCGTTTGCCCTGCCCGTGGTGGTGACGCTTCGTGTCGCACTGTCATGACATCGCGACTGTTGACCACCAGCGACCGCGGTCGGCCGAACGACGTAACGCGGTGCATGTCGGGTAGCGGCTTCGTATGTGCGCCCGCCGAGGCCCGGGTGATGACCGTGCCGACCCGGCGGCGGAGGAGTGCCGTGGCACCCGGGCCGGTCGGCCCAGGTGCCGCACGGAGAGCCGAGGAGGAGGTCAGGCCGCTGACGCCCGGTCATTCATACGCGTGCGCCACGGCTGGAGACACTCGCCCCGCCGTTCACACCGTGCTCCCGAGCATGCGGGGACGAGGAGCAGGATCGAGCCTTCCTTGCCGGTCGAAAAGTCGTTTGGTCGATTCGGGTGACCCCGGGGCCGGCTCGGGGTGCGGCGCGCACGCGGCGTTGCGCCGGGGTGTCTCGCCCTTCAGCAGGTAGTTCTCCACGTACGCGTTCACACACGGGTTGTCGCCGCCCGAGACCCCGTGCGTACCGGCGTCCCGCTCGGTCACCAGCGCCGAGCCCGCCAGTCGGCGCTGGAGCTCCAGCGCCCCTTCGTACGGGGTGGCCGCGTCCCGTTCCGCCGCCAGGATCAGGGTCGGCGGGAGCTGCCCCGGGCGGGTGCGGACGTCGACGGGCTCCTGGCGGGGCGCGGGCCAGTAGGCGCACGGCAGGTTCATGAAGGCGTTGTCCCACGTCTCGAACGGTGCGCTCCGGGCGAGCTCCGTGTTGTCGCGGTCCCACACCTCCCACCGGGTCGGCCACGGCGCGTCGTTGCACTCGACGGCCGTGTAGACCGCGCCGCCGTTCTCGCCGCCCTCGGCGGCCTCCGGGCGGGGCGCGGCCTGCGAGATCAGCGGCTCCGGGTTGCCCTTGACGTACTCGGAGAGCGCCGAGGCGCGGCTCGCCCAGTAGTCGTCGTAGTAGCCCACGCCGAGCATCGCCGCCTGGAGCTGCCCGGGACCGACCGTGCCGCCCGCCGGCTGGTCCGCGACCCCGGCGCGCACCTGCTCGTAACTCCGCTGCACCTGTGCGGCGTCGGTGCCCAGGTGGTACGTCGCGTCGTGCTTGGCCACCCAGACCCGGAAGTCCTCCCAGCGCCGCTCGAACGCGGCGGACTGGTCGAGGTTGTTGCGGTACCAGATCCGCTGCGGGTCCGGGTTGACGGCGGAGTCGAAGACCATCCGCCGTACGTGCGTGGGGAAGAGCGCCGCGTAGAGGGCACCGAAGTACGTCCCGTACGAGGCGCCCATGAACGTCAGCTTCCGTTCACCGAGCGCGGCGCGCAGGACATCGAGGTCGCGGGCGTTGTTGAGGGAGTGGTAGTGGCGCAGCGCGGTGCCCGCGCGCTCGGCACAGCCCCGGGCGTACGCCTTCGCCTCGGCGATCCGCTCCCGCTTGTACGACTCCGAGGGGTGCGTGGGCGCCTGGGTCGGGGCCTTCGCGTGGTCCGCCGGGTCCTTGCAGGAGAGCGGCGCGGAGCGGCCGACGCCGCGCGGCGCGTAGCCGACGAGGTCGTACGCGGCGGCGATCCGCCGCCACTGGGCCACCTCGGCGGCGAGCGGGAAGTACATGCTGGAGGCGCCGGGGCCACCGGGGTTGAAGACGAGCGCCCCCTGCCGGCGGTCGGCGGGACCGCTCGCGGCGACCCGGCTGACGGTGAGGCTGATCGCCGGACCGTCGGGCTCGGCGTAGTCGAGGGGGACCTTGACGAAGCCGCAGGTGACGGGCGCGGGCAGCATCTCGGTCTTGGGGCAGGCGCCGAACGCGATCCCGGCGGCCGCGGCGCGCGCCGCCGCGCGGGCCACCCCGCGGGCCTCGGCGGAGCCGGAGCCGGAGCCGGCGGCGGAACTGGAACCGGAGCCGGCGGCGGCCGGGGCGCCGGCCGCGGACGCGCCGTCCGCCGGGACGGCGACGAGGGCCGACAGGACCAGGGAGCCGAGGGTCGTCAGAGCCCCGTACTTCGCTACTGCTCTCATCGCGTTCCCTTCGTGCGTGCTGGCGAGCGGACCGCGGCGCTCCCGGAGGACGGGGGAGCGACGGCACGACGAGGGTCGCAGAGGGCCGGAGCGTGGCAAGGACCGGTGATCGGTGTCGGCGGGCTATGACCCCGATGCGCCCCGGGGCCACTCGCGGGCGCCGTCCGGCGTGCGGAACGAGCGGGAGTGTGCAACGCGGGTCAGGCCCTGGGCCAGCGCGGCGCGGGCCGCCCTGGCCAGCCGTACCGGCCGGCGCGGCGGGCGCGCGGCCGCGCGCTCCCGCCACCACAGGGCCAGCCGCCGCCGGGCCGCAGGGTCCCCGGGGCGCCCCTCGGTGAGCAGCGCCTCGGCGAAGTCCAGCGCGTCCCTGCGGTATCCGCCGCGCATCGGACGGCGCGCGGCGTACGCGAGGAACGCGGGGCGGAAGCCGTCGCCGAGGATGCCGGGCAGTTCGGGCGCCACCTTGGCGACGACACCGGCGCGCTTGGCGGCGAGGGCGCGGCTCTGCACGCCGAGGCGGCGCCGGTCGAACCCTTCCGGTGCGGGGGTGCCCGCGACCAGCGCGGAGAGCAGCGCGGTCTCGGCGAGCGCCAGCCGCTCCCGCGCCGCCTCGGTGGCGCCGGAGGCCTCCTCCGCCGCCGTCGGGGCGGACCGTACGGGAGCGGTCGCCGCCGGGGCGGGGGACCGTACGGTGGATGGCCGTACGGTGGCGGAGTCCCGTACCGGCGCCGGGCCCGCGGCCCGCAGCGTCTCGCGGATCAGGGTCAGTTCGCCGGCCAGCTCCGCCGCGGGCGGGAAGTCGTCGTCGCGCTCCAGCAGCACGCCCGGCGGCGCCACCCGGGAGCGCAGCTCCGCGAGGACATCGAGCACGGGCCGGGTGACCGGATGGGAGTGCGTGTCGTGCCAGACGCCGTCGCGTTCGATCCCGCCCGCGACATGGACGTACGCGATGGCCTCGACCGGCAGTTCGTCGAGTGCTTTCGCCGGGTCCTCACCGCGGTTCACGTGGTTGGTGTGGAGGTTGGCGACATCGATCAGCAGCCGGACCCCGGTGCGTTCGACCAGCTCGGCGAGGAACCGCCCCTCGCTCATCTCCTCGTCCGGCCAGGAGACCAGGGCGGCGATGTTCTCCACGGCGAGCGGCACGGGCAGCGCGTCCTGGGCGATCCGTACGTTCTCGCAGAGCACGCGCAGCGCGTCCCGGGTGCGCGGCACCGGCAGCAGATGGCCCGCTTCGAGCGCGGGGGACGCGGTGCGCTCCCCGCCCGCCCGTACGAACGCGATGTGCTCGGTGACCAGGGGGGACCCCAGCGCCTCGGCGCGCTCCGCGAGATCCGCCAGCCGCCGCGGGTCGGGGCGGTCCGCGCCGCCGAGTCCGAGCGAGACCCCGTGCGGGACGACGGTGACGCCGCGCTCGCGCAGCCGGACCAGCGACTCGGGGAGATGACCGGAGCAGAGGTTCTCCGCGACGGCCTCGACCCAGTCGACCCCGGGCAGCTCCTCCACCGCGCCGGCAATCTCCGGGCGCCAGCCGATACCGATGCCCAGACGTGGTGTCTCGTTCATGGTCTCCCCCTGTCGCGGACTCCTCCGTGCGCGACGTCGCTCGCGGTTGCAGGGGTCATGGCCCCGGGAACGCCTCGGTGAATCCTTGAGGGAGGACGTTCAGAGGTTGATTTGAGGTTCCGCCCCCGCTGCCGGAGAACGGTGCCTCCTCCTGCCGTACGTACCGTACGTACGGGGGAGGAGGCACCGTGCCGCCGGGCGGCGGAAGCGCGGTGGATCAGTTCTGGGCGGGAGCCGGCGTGACGGCCCCCGGCGCTCCGGGCGCCGCCGGCTCGCCCGGGTCCGGCCGGTCGGTGTTGACCGTGCCCGGCTCGCCGGGCGAGGGCTTCGAGGTCAACTCCCCGTTCGCGCCCGGCTCCAGCGGGGTCGAGGCCGGGGGCAGGTTGCCGTTGGGCGGCGGCGGGCCGGTCGGGCTGGCGGTGGCGAGTCCGGCGGCCTCGTCGGCGATCTTGTCGAAGTCGACCTTGCCGGTGGACTCCAGCATGGTGATGTGGTCGAGGACGGTGACGTTGGCGTCACTGGCGAGCTGGCGGATCAGGGTGTTCCTGGTGGTGTGCCGCACCTGCGCGATCAGGGCGAAGACCTTGCCGTGGGCGTCGCGCAGCAGGTTGGCGAATTTCTGCTCGTACTCCGGACCCGTGGCCGCGGACAGCTCCCTGAGCCAGCCCTGCTGCGCCTCGTTGGGCTGGTTCGGCAGTTCCACGCCGAGCTTCGCCGCCACGTCCCGGGCGCGCTTGTCGAGGTCGGTGTGGCCCACGACGAGGTGGTCACCGGTGTCCCTGATCGCCTGGGTCGGCGCGCGCTCGATGGCCTGCTGCCCGGCGGGCAGCTCCCAGAGCCCCGCGAGCCTGACCTTGACCAGGAAGTCACGGTCGGTGGCCGTCAGCGGTCCCCACTGCGTGGAGACGGTCGACGCGGCGATATTGGCCTGCCCTGTCCCGGAACGATCGGCGTACGACCACACGGGGAAGGCCAGTGCTGCCACTGTGGCGACCAGCCCCACGATGATGATTGCCGAACCGTTGATGCGTCGCAACAATGTGCTGCCTCCCGAACCGAAAACTGACACCGCTGGATCCACCGCGGGGAGCGCGGCAGTTCCACCCGCTTGGCGGTATCGAAGAGTACGTACGGCGCGTAGGGAGTGTTCAATCGGGCAGCGAACGATGTCCGGCGGCACGGACGCGGTGCGCCCGCGCGGCGGCGGTCGGGCGGCGACCACCGCGCGGGAGCGGCGCCGGTCGGGTCAACTCCGCCTGGAATGAAGCATGATGCGGCTCGCGGTGCGGGTGAGTTCCGGGCTGCTCAGGACGTCGGCGCTGTCGAGGTACTGGTCGACGGAGCCGACCGGTGGCGGATCGCGCAGGGCCGGGTCCGTGATCCGGGCCGTGAGGGCCCTGGTGAAGCGGTCGGCGCGCAGGACCTGGAAGGGCCTGGAGTGGTAGGGGCGGACGGCGGGGTCGACACGGTCCGTCAGGCGCAGTTCGTTGTGGTGGCCCGCGACCGACTCGTACACGTGCGAGAGATGCCGCTCGCGCGTGCGCCAGTCGGTCGCGGCGAGGACGGCGGTGAGGTCGGGGGTGAGGCGAGGGCCCAGGGAGGTGCGGGCGAAGGTGCTGCCGAGCCACTTGCCGTAGGGCGGATAGCGGCGGTCCATCAGGAGGCACAGGCGCATCAGGTCGCGTACGAGGCGGGCGGCGACCACGGCGGATCCGAGCTCGTCGCCGACCTCGCCGCAGCGGCCGACGAAGGCCTCCTCCTGGGATATGCGCTGCCACTGACCGGCCATCACATGGAGCCAGACGTCGTGCGGGTACCAGCGCAGGGCCGCCCGTAACGGGGCGAGTTCGCCGAGCCCGTCGTGGAAGACGGCGCCGCCGGTGACTTCGGCGAGCAGTTGGGTGGGGGTGGCGAGCCAGTCCTCCGCGGTGATGGGGGACGAGGGGTAGAAGCCGAGCGTGTCGTGGAACCAGGCGGTGAGGTGGGTGACTTCGACCCGGTGGTGCACGGGGCGGTCGGTGGCCCGCATGACGCGGATGTCGCGGTCGCCGGTGGGGGCGAAGTGGGTGGGATAGCCGTGGAAGGTCTTCGGGAGGTGCTCGGAGAGGAGGCGTCTGACGCGTCCTCCGTGCCGGGACACGTCCTGGTGGCGGAGGAAGAGCTGGAGGCGCGGCCCCCATTCGTGGTCGGCGGAGCGCGGAGTGTCGAAGCCGAGCACCTCGGAGCCGCTGCCCAGGCGTGCGGCGGAGTGCGGGATCGCCGGGGAGACCTCTTCCAGCAGAGGGCGTACCGCTTCGGTGTAGAAACGGCGGGAGAGTTCCAGGCCGGGAATGAAGACCGGCGTGTTCGTGACGCTCATGCCAGGAAGGTGTGCCCATTAAGTGAGGGGGCATGCGGAATATTTTCACATCCTGACACCGTCCTGTCACGGTTGCCGTGGGCCCCCCGGCGCGCCGGCACGGTGGCCTCCCTCGACGGCCACGGTCATCCCGGGGGCGATCTCGGTGAAGCCCGCGTCGTGGACCACCGGCAGCCCGGCGGTGGTGAGTTCCCGCCAGTGCGCGGCGTCCGCGGTGCGCACGGAGAGCGGGAAGCCCGCCGCGCGCCAGGCCTCGCGGTCCCTTTCCGACAGCTCCCACCAGGCGAGTTGGGCGCCGTGCCCCACCTGGGCCATGGCCTTGCCCGCCGACAGGGCGAGGCCGGGGTTCAGCCACAGCACCGGGTGCGCCGGGTCGGCCGGGGGCGGCGGCGCGGGGTCGTCCAACTCGGTGCCGGAGACCTGGAGCCTGGCCAGCTCCTTGGGCCAGCCGTCGAGCGGGACGGGCGGGAAGACCCGCACCTCGGCGACGGGCGGAGCGGCGCCGCTCGCGGAGAGCGCGGAGTCCGGGCCGCGGCCCGTCACCGTGATCCCGGGCAGCGCGCAGGCGCGCCGCCACTCCGCGCCGCGCGCCCGCCGCACCACCTTGCGGATCCGGGCGTCCTCCCAGTTCCGTACGGCCCGGGCCCATTCGCCCTCGTACTCGCCCTCGCCCAGGGCCCGTTCGTCGGAGAGCAGCGTGAGCACCGCGCGGGCCGCCGTCTCCAGGGCGTCGGTACGGGCCGGCGGCGCGGCCTTCTCGATGTGGACCACCAGCGGCAGTACGTACTGCGGGGCCTCGTCACGGGCGGCCGGTTCAAGACGGAAGGGGCCCTCGGCCGGGGCGCTCACGCTGCTGTCGCTGCTCACGGCCCCAGTCTGCCAGCCGCCCGGCACCTGCCCGCAGGCGGATTTCCTGACCTGCCCGCGCGCGGATTTCTTGGCCGAACCTTTCTTGGCGGAACGTACCGGTCCGGGCGACGATGCGCGGTATGAAAAGCGACCTCTTCTCCACGGAGCACATGGCGCAGCTGGCCACCGCGCCCGGAATGACCCTCCAGAACGCCAAGTCGATCAAGTACGCCGTCAACGGCGAGATGTACGCGCGGCAGGGCGCGATGGTCGCCTACCGCGGCTCGCTCCAGTTCGAGCGCAAGGGCCAGGGTCTCGGCGGGCTGCTGAAGCGGGCCGTCACGGGCGAGGGGCTGCCGCTCATGACGGTGAAGGGCCAGGGCGAGGTGTGGCTCGCGCAGGAGGCCGCCAACTGCTTCATCGTCGACATCGACCAGGGCGACGCGCTCACCATCAACGGCCGCAACGTGCTCTGCTTCGACCCGACCCTCGGCTACGAGATCAGGACGGTGAAGGGCGCGGGCATGACCGGCGGGGGGCTCTTCAACAGTGTCTTCAGCGGATACGGCAAGCTCGGCGTCATCTGTGAGGGCAATCCCATCGTGATTCCCGTCACGGCGCAGGCGCCCGTATATGTCGACACGGACGCCGTCGTCGGCTGGAGCGCACAGCTCGGCACATCCCTGCACCGCTCCCAGTCCGTGGGCTCGATGATCCGCGGCGGATCGGGCGAGGCCGTCCAACTGATGCTCCAGGGAGAGGGGTTCGTGATAGTCAGGCCGAGCGAGGCGACTCCGCAGAAGCCCACCGCGCACTGACGCGAGCTGAGATCATGCCCCGATGAACCTCCAAGGTGTGGGCCGCCGTTACGGCCTCGGCGGACCTTGGGTGCTGCGCGGGATCGATCTCGATCTCCCCGCGGGCGCCCTGGTCCGGGTCGAGGGCGTGAACGGCAGCGGAAAATCGACCCTGTTGAGGCTGATCGCGGGCATCGACGTGCCGACCGAGGGCCGCCTCCGTGACCGGCCCCGCACGGCGTACGTCCCCGAGCGCTTCCCCGTCGCCCTGCCGTTCACGGCCGCGGGTTACCTGATGCACCTCGGCCGGATCCACGGGCTGCGGCGCGGTGTGGCGGCGGCCTGCGCGGTCGAGTGGCTGGAGCGGTTCGGGGCGGAGGAGTACGCCCGTACGCCGATGGCCGAGCTGTCCAAGGGCACCAGCCAGAAGGTGGCCGCCGCGCAGGCGCTGCTGGCCGAGCCCGAGCTGCTGGTCCTCGACGAGGCGTGGACGGGGCTGGACGCGCCGGCCCGGACGGAACTGGACCGGGCGGTCGCCGAGCGCCTCGCGGCGGGCGGCACGGTCGTCTTCGTCGACCACGACCCGCGGCGGCTGGCCGGGGAGTCGGACGCGGTGTACGGGGTCGTGGACGGCGGCCTGGTGCCCCGTACCGAGAGCCCGGCCCCGGCCGGGGCGGAGGACGGTCCGGTGGTCCGGATCCTGGCCGAGGGACCGGCGGGCTCCGTGCTCGACGGCGCCGGAGCGGACGGACGCCCCGCCGGGCTGCCCGCCGGGCTGCCCGCGGGACTGCCCGGGGCGCCGGCCTGCGACGTACGCGCCGAGGACGGCGCCGTCCTGCTGACGGCGCCCGCGGCGCACTCCGACGCGCTGCTGCGCGCGCTGCTCACCGCCAGCCCGCCCTGGCACATCAGGGAGGTGGGCGAGGCCGACGGGCCCGCCCCGGCGGCCCCGGCCGGCCGGTCCGTCCCCGCACCCAGGTCCGCCCGGCCGGCCGTGTCCGGTTCCGCCGCCACGGAGACGGAGCACCTCTCCTCATGACCGCACTGCTCAGCTATCAGATCGCCCTGCTGCTGCGCTCGCAGCGCTGGCTGCCGCCGCTCCTGCTGTACGGGATCTTCCTGGTCGTCGGGGTGCAGGTGGGACAGCCGATCCTGGACTCGCTCGGGTACGCGGCCGCGGCGCTGCTGCCCGTCACCGCCTGGCTGGTCCGGATCTGTGTCACCCAGGAACCGGCGGCCTCCCGCGCCGTCGTCGGCGCGGTGAGCGGGACGCGCCGTGCCCATCTCGCCGCGCTGCTGGCCGGCGTGGTCTGCGCGGGCGCGATGGCCGTGGCGGGCACGCTGATCGTCGCGCTGATCAGCGAACCGAAGAACGCGAACTTCACGGTCGAGGTGGACACGGTGTCCGCGGGCACGGCGGGGCTGCTCGCCGCGGTGGTCTGCCTGCTCCTCGGCGCCGCGGTCGGCGCGGTGTGCAACAGGCCGCTGCTGCGCGCCCGGGGCTGGTCGATCGCGGCCACGGTACTGGTCTCGCTCGCGGCGCTGGTGACCAGCGGCTCCCCGGCGCGGTACGCGGTCGGCGACCTGGTGACCGGATCGCTCACCGGGGAGGTCAGGACGCCGGGGCTGACGCTGGTGGCCGCGGTGCTGGTGGCGGGCGCCGCGGCGGCGGTGGCGTGCGTGCTGGGCGCCCTGCGGGACGACACGGCGGACGACTGAGTACGCTCGGCCGTATGAGCGAGCAGACGGCCGGGCCCGCGGCACGCACGCAACGCCCGGAAGCAGCGGAGGCAGCGGAAGCGACGGAAGCGATCGCGTACGCGGAGTGCGTGCTCTGCCGGAAGCCGACCGAGCACCCGGAGACGGTCAGGGGCGTGACGCTCTGTCCCGTCTGCGAGTGGCAGGAGGCCCAGCGGACGGCGTGCTCGGGCTGACGGGCGCGAGCGGTGCCCTCCGCGGGGCCTTCCCCCGGGCCGTTGTCGGGCCGTGCTCAGTGCGCCATCAGCTCGGACACCCGGACGAAGCGGTAGCCGCGCTCCCGCAGCTCCGGCACGATCCGCCGCACCGCCTCCTCCGTCACCGGCGCCGCGCTGCGCGTGCAGTGCATCACCACCAGGGAGCCCGGCTTCACCTCCGCCAGCACCTGGTCCGCGACGGCGTCCGGGTCCGTGGCGAAGGCGTCACCGCTGACGACGTCCCACTGGACGGCCGTCACCTTCTCCGGGGCGAGCGCGCGCAGCGACTCCTTGTCGTAACAGCCGCCGGGGAAGCGGAAGTACGGCACCACATTGCGCGCCCCCGCCGTACGGAACGCCGCGAACGCCCGCCGTACGTCGTCGGCCATCCGCTCCTTGCCGATGACCGGCAGCCCGTAGCAGTCGGCCGTGAAGGCGTAGTGGCTGTACGAGTGGTTGGCGATCTCGAAGAGCGGATCCGTGCCGATCGACTTCGCCTGGGTCGGGTACTCCTCGGCCCAGCGCCCCGTCATGAACACGGTCGACGGCACTTCGAGCCGGCGCAGCAGGGCGATCAGCGACGGGTTGTCGAAGCGCTCGCCGCCCGCGGCCCGCGGTCCCTGGTCCGCCGTCATGTCGGCGTCGAAGGTGAGGGCCACGGTCCTGCCGGCGGCGGGGGTGCCGCGCTGGAAGACCGGCGTCAGCCCGTCGCGCCCCGGGGCCGTGGTCGGCGGCCCTTTCGCCACGGCGGGGCCGGGCGTCGTGGTGTGGGGGGAGGAGGCGGTGGCGGGGGTGGTCCCGGCGGGTGCCCGGCCGGCGCCCGCGCACCCGGACAGGGCGACGGCGAGCAGGCCGAGCGCCCCGAGCGCACCGACAGTGGTTCGCATGTGTGCATATCTGGTCACACGCGGAAAATATATGATGATCTACCTGGAATCGGTGCGCGGCGCGCAACCCCGGCCCGGCCAGGACCCCGCCCCAACCAGGTACCCGGCCCGACCAGGTAACCCGGCCCGGGCTCAGCCCGGCGGGTCCGTGGCCAGCAGCAGCCTGCGGCTCTCCTCGACGTCGAAGCCGCCCGGCGGATACGCCGGGTCCAGCGCGTCCAGGTGTTCGAGCAGCAGCGTACTGATCGCCCAGTTGCGGTACCACTTGCGGTCCGACGGGACGAGGAACCAGGGCGCGGCCTCCGTGGAGCAGCGCCGCAGCGCCAGTTCGTACGCTTCCTGGTACGCGGGCCACAGCGCGCGGTCCGCGATGTCGGACGGCTGGAACTTCCAGTGCTTGTCCGGGTTGTCGAGCCGGGCCAGCAGCCGGTCGCGCTGCTCCTCGTACCCGATGTGGAGGAAGACCTTCACGAGCGTCACCCCGTCGTCGGCCAGCCCCCGCTCGAAGCGGTTGATCTGCCCGTAGCGGGCGCCGAGGGTCCGCCCGGAGGCCAGCCCGCGGACGCGGGCGATCAGGACGTCCTCGTAGTGCGAACGGTCGAAGATGCCGATCTCGCCCGGCTGGGGGAGCGCCCGCCGGATCCGCCAGAGGAACGGGTGGCTCCGCTCCTCCCGTGTCGGCTCCTTGAACGCTCTGATCCGGCAGCCCGACGGGTTGAACAGTCCGATCACATGCTTGACGGTGCCGCCCTTGCCGCTGGTGTCCATGCCCTGGAGGACCAGCAGCAGACGGCGCCGGTCGCCCGCGGTGGAGGACGCGTACAGGCGCTCCTGGAGCCCGGCCAGGCGTCCGGCGAGGGCGCTCACGGCCGCCTGTCCCGCGGCCTTGTCCCGCGGACCGCCGGGGGTCGACCGTGTGTCGTACGCGGCGAGGTCGACGGCGCCGCCCTCGGGGACGCGCAGCAGCTCACGGAGGCGGGGCGCCGGTTCCGGCCGCTTCCCGGCCTTCTTGTCCTTCACGGCCACGACGCGCCCCTTCCGTCCGCCGGCCTCGGACCGGTCGCCCTGATCAGAGGATGCGACGGATCGGCGGGGGCGGCGGGCCCCCCGGGGGGGGGCCCCGCCGGCGGGGGGGGGGGGGCGCGCCCCGCCGGGCCGCCCCCCCCCCGGGGGGCGGGGCCGGCGCCCCCCCCGACGCCGCGATGTCCGCCCGCTCGTGGGCGTCGCAGCGTACGGCCGCCGCCC
>NZ_JBHYZP010000023.1:0-16110 GCF_042752355.1 Streptomyces sp. NPDC059255 | reverse complement strand
AGCGACCCCGGGTGGGGCCGCCGGGCGCGCCGGGAGGGGCGTACACGGCCGGACGCGCCGGCACCGACGGTCCGTCAGTGCCGGGGGCCGCCGGTGTCAGGGACCCGCCGGCGTCAGGGACCCGTCAGCGCCAAGGGCCCGTCACCGCGAACGTCGTCCCCGGCCGGTAGCAGTTCACGTACATCGTGGCGCCGTCCGGCGAGAACGTCACCCCGGCGAACTCGCCCCACTCCGGGTCCTCCGGGGTGCCCACGTTGTTGGCTCCCCGGGCCATCGTGTACACCTCGCCGCGCCGCGTCACGCCGAAGACGTACTGCGCGCCGCCGCCGTCCTCGCAGACCATGAGGCCGCCGCTCGGCGCCAGGCAGATGTTGTCGGGGGACTCGCCGGGCAGCTGGATGTCCGTGTCAGGGCCGAAGACGATCACCAGCGTGAGCCGGCGCCGGTGCGGCTCGTACTTCCACACCTGCCCGAAGTGGTCGCCCGCCGAGCCCTCCGAGCTGTGCGCGAAGCTGGACACGAAGTAGACCGCCCGGTCGCCCCAGTAGCAGCCCTCCAGCTTCTGCGCGTGGGTGATGCCCCCGGCACCGAAGTCCTGGAAGCGGATCGGGGTCTCGCGGGCCAGCGGGTCCGGTACGGGGACCCACTCGACGCGGTCGAAGGTGGCGCCGGTCTCCATGACCGTCGACAGGTCCGGCACCCCGGGCACCCGCATCGCCTCCAGCGCGCCGCCCGCGCGCAGCGACCCGACACCGCCGCGCGGCTTCTCCGGCAGGAAGCGGTAGAAGAGCCCGAACGGCTTGTCGAACGCGTCCTCCGTCTCGTACACGATGCCGGTTCCGGGGTCGACGGCGACCGCCTCGTGCTGGAAGCGGCCCATGGCGGTCAGCGGTACGGCTCCGGTACGGCGCGGGTCGGCGCCGTCGACCTCGAAGATGAAGCCGTGGTCCTTGGTGTAGCCGTTGGTGCCCGCTCTGTCCTCGGTCTCCTCGCAGGTCAGCCAGGTGCCCCACGGGGTGGGTCCGCCGGCGCAGTTGACGGCGGTACCGGCGATGGCGACCCGCTCGCCGAGGACGTTGTTGCGCCCGTCGAGTTCGAGCGCCGTACAGCCGCCCTTGCCCATCGGGTCGTATGTGATGCCCTCGACGACCGGTACGCCGATCGGGGCCGTGACGCGGTTCTCGTGGTTGCGTACGAGGTGGACCCGGCCGCGCCGGCCCGCGAAGGCGGCCATTCCGTCGTGGTTGCTGGGCACCTTGCCCTCGCCCGAGCGGAGTGGGTCGCCCTCCCGGGAGAGGACCTTGTAGCGGAACCCCTTCGGCAGATCGAGCAGGCCGTCCGGGTCGGTGACGAGGGGGCCGTAACCGCTGCGGCCCGTCGTCTGTGCGGCGGCGGTACCGGCGAACAGCTCCGATACGGCTCCGGCGAAGGCGATGCCCGCGGCGGTCGCACCGCTGCGGGCGAGGATCTGACGTCGTGTTGCGGACATGAGGCAACTCCCTGCTGGCGGACAGGAGACGTGACCCGCATGTGTGTATCACGTGCCTGTGGGACACGTGAACCATGCGGGTCACCGGGAGCCTCTGGTGTCGCGGGTCAGACCAGCGAGGCGCTCAGCGTGATGGTCGTGCCCGTCAGGGCCTGGCTGACCGGGCAGTTCGCCTTGGCGTCGGCGGCCGCGGCCTGGAAGGCCTCCGCGTCCAGACCGGGGACCTCGCCCTCCACGGTGAGGTGGATGCCGGTGATGCCCTCACCCGGCTGGAACGTGACGTCGGCCTTGGTGGTCAGCTTGGTGGGCGGGGTGCCCGCGCCGGTCAGGCCGTGCGACAGGGCCATGGAGAAGCAGCTCGAATGAGCCGCCGCGATCAGCTCTTCGGGGCTGGTCTTCCCATTGGCCTGCTCGGCGCGCGAGGGCCAGGAGACGGCCTGCTCACCGATGCCGGAGGAGTCGAAGGTGACGGTGCCCGACCCCTTGATCAGTTCGCCTTCCCAGACCGTGTGAGCGGTGCGAACAGTAGCCATGATGGTTCCTTCCGGTGATCAACTGACCGATGGCGGTCCGGGGCGACCACGGGAGGCGACCGCCCCGGCACGCGCCCGAAGCGTGGTGCAGAAGCCCCCAACCTACTGGAACCTAAGGGGTGACCAGCCCCTTCGCGTCCCTCGCCAGCGCGGTGAGACGGGAGATCGCCCGGAAGTACTTCTTGCGGTAGCCGCCGTTCAGCATCTCGTCACCGAACAGCCGGTCGAACGGCACACCGGAGGCGAGCACCGGCACCTCCCGGTCGTACAGCCGGTCCGCGAGGACCACGAGCCGCAGCGCCGTCGACTGGTCGGGCACCGGGACGACATCCGTGAGACAGACGGCCCGCACCCCTTCCGTCAGCGCCCCGTAACGGCTCGGGTGGACCGAGGCGAGATGGTCGAGCAGCCCCGGGAAGTCGTCCAGGCTGGCGCCCTCGGTGGCGTACGCGGCCCGGGTCACGGCCTCGTCGGAGTACGGGGCGGGCGCCTCCGGCAGTCCCCGGTGGCGGTAGTCCTCGCCGTCGATGCGCAGCGGCCGGAACCGGGCGGAGAGCCCCTGGATCTCCCGGAGGAAGTCGGCGGCGGCGAAGCGGCCCTCACCGAGCTTGCCCGGCAGGGTGTTCGAGGTCGCGGCCAGCGCCACGCCGCGGTCGACCAGCCGGCCGAGCAGGCTGGAGACGAGGACGGTGTCGCCCGGATCGTCCAGCTCGAACTCGTCGATGCAGAGCAGCCGGTGGCCGCCGAGGGTCTCCACGGTCTGCTGGAAACCGAGCGCGCCGACGAGGTTCGTCAGCTCCACGAACGTGCCGAACGCCTTCTGCTCGGGCGCGGCCGGGGTGGCGTGCCACAGCGACGCCAGCAGATGCGTCTTGCCGACGCCGTACCCGCCGTCCAGATAGACCCCGCGCGGCCCCGTGGGCGCCGGCGGCTTCCGCGCGAACCAGCGGCGCCGGGTGCCCCCGGGGCCGCCCGCCGGGTGCGCGCCGCCGAGCCCGGCGGCGAAGGCGTCCAGGACGGTGACCGCGTCGGTCTGGCTGGGCTGGTTCGGGTCGGGTACGTACGTGTCGAAACGTACGGAGTCGAAGCGCGGCGGCGGCACCATCTCCGCGACCAGCCGGTCGGCGGGAACGCGCGGCTCGCGGGCGCAGAGCGAGAGGGGGGTCGCCTCGGCTGTCGAGGCGGGACCGGAGGCGGTGGTGGAGGACGACACAACCCCTCACTCTATGCTCCGTGCCAGACTGCTGGACATGCGACGGCTGTTCCCTGTGACCGATCAGACAGCGCCCGGCACCCCCGCTGACCTCGCGGTCGGCGCCGACGGCACGGACGGCACCGACCGAGAATGGACGCTCGACGAGCTGGCGGAGGTGTACGGCTACCCGGAGTACGCGCCCGGCGCGGCCCCGGCGGGCGAGGCTCCGACGGGCGAGGCTCCGACGGGTGCGGCTCCGACGGGTGCGGGCGGGGCCGGGGCCTCGGCGGCCGGGGCTCCGGCGGGCGAGGCTGCGGCGGGCGGGCGGGGCTGGCTGCGCGCCAACATGGTCTCCACCCTGGACGGTGCCGCCCAGCACGACGGTCTGTCCCACGCCCTCTCCTCCGACGCCGACATGCGGATCTTCGGGGTGCTGCGCGGCCTCGCCGACGCGGTGGTCGTGGGGGCGGAAACGGTTCGGCGCGAGGGCTACCGGCCCGCCCGAGCCCGGGAGGTGTTCGCCGCGCGGCGCGCCGCGGCCGGCCAGCGGCCCGCGCCGGCGATCGCCGTCGTCACCGCGGGCCTGGACCTGGACCTCGCGGCGCCGCTGTTCACCGCGCCCAGCGTCCCCACGCTCGTCCTGACCGGCGCCGCCGCGCCGTCCGACCGGGTGCGCGCCGCCGAGAAGGCCGGGGCGGTGGTGATCATCGCGGGGGACGGCGCCGGCGTGGACCCGGCCCGGGCCGTGCGGGCCCTGGCGGACCGCGGGCTCGTCCGGCTGCTCACCGAGGGCGGGCCGCGGCTGCTGGGTCAGTTCGTGGCGGCGGACGTCCTGGACGAGCTGTGCCTGACGCTCTCGCCGACGCTCACCGCCGGGGGCGCGCAGCGCATCGCGGGCGGCCCCGGCGTCGCCGTACCCGAACGATTCGCGCTGGCGTCCCTGCTGGAGCAGGACGGGTTCCTTTTCTCTCGGTACCGCCGCGTCCGACAATGAGCGGAATTAATCGTTCCGGTTAGCTTCCGGTGGGCAGACTTACTCTCAAGACCCCGTGCGGGCACGGGGAAGGATGGTTTCCGCAGCGGGCCCCGAGGGCCCGTGCACCAAGTGGCTCAGTTGGTTCAGTGGAACAGAAGGGCGCCTGTCGTGTTCACAAGCGTATTGATGATCGAGAAGCCCCTGACGCCGGAGGACGTGGAGTTCGTGACCACCCTCCACGGCGACGAGGGGGTCTCCTTCGTGCTGCTCATGCAACCCCGTGGCGACCAGGCGGACGTCCTGCTGCGCGCCATCGACGACGTCGCGATCGGCGAGCTCCGGGACGCCACGCGCGAGGGCGACCTGCCGGAGGGCACGGCGGCCAGACAGCCGGCCGAACTGGCACTCGAACACTCGCTGAGGGCGCTGCGCGGGGCCGGCTCCGAGGCGGTCGGACAGGTCGTCGAGGACCATCCGCTCGACCTGCTCAAGTCCGTCGTGGAGGACTCGGCGGCCGACGAGGTGATCGTGCTGACCGAGCCGCACTACGTGGAGGAGTTCTTCCACCGGGACTGGGCGTCGCGGGCGCGGCACAAGGTCGGTGTACCGGTGCTCAAGCTCTTCGCCCACAGCGAATAGGCTGGGCCGACACTCACCGTCATGCCCGGTCCGCGCTGCCCGGCACCCCGCTCGCACCTTGGAGAAACACCTATGGCATCCGCTACCGGTATCCCCGTCGCCATGGAACGGCCGCACTTCATCGGTATCGGCGGCGCCGGGATGTCGGGCATCGCGAAGATCCTCGCCCAGCGCGGGGCGAAGGTCGCGGGCAGCGACGCGAAGGAGTCGGAGACCGCCGAGGCGCTGCGCGCGCTGGGGGCCACCGTGCACATCGGCCACGCCGCGGCCCACCTCGCGGACGACGCCTCGTGCGTGGTCGTCTCCAGCGCCATCCGGGCCGACAACCCGGAGCTGGCGCGCGCGGCGGAGCTCTCCGTGCCCGTGGTGCACCGCTCGGACGCGCTCGCCTCACTGATGGGCGGCGGGCTGCGGCCGATCGCCGTCGCGGGCACCCACGGCAAGACGACCACCACCTCCATGCTGGCCGTCGCCCTCACCGAGCTGGGCCTCGACCCGTCGTACGCGATCGGCGGCGACCTCGCGGGCCCCGGCACCAACGCCCGGCACGGCGGCGGGGAGATCTTCGTCGCGGAGGCGGACGAGAGCGACCGGAGCTTCCAGAAGTACGACCCCGAGGTCGCGATCGTCCTCAACGTCGAGCTGGACCACCACGCCAACTACGCCTCGATGGACGAGATCTACGAGTCCTTCGAGATCTTCGCCGGCAAGATCGTCCCGGGCGGCACCCTGGTGATCTCCGCGGACCAGCCGGGCGCCGTCGAGCTGACCGCGCGCGTGCGTGACCTGGCCACGCGCGACCTGGCCGGACCGGCCGACGCGGCCCCGGTGAAGATCGTCACGTACGGCGTGGCCGAGGACGCCGACGTACGGGTCCACAAGATCACCGCACGCGGGCTGACCAGCGAGGTCACGGTTCTGCTCGGCGGCCGTCTGCTCACCTTCGCGGTTTCCGTGCCCGGCCGGCACTACGCCCTCAACGCGGTCGCGGCCCTCGCGGCGGGCGTCGCCCTCGGTATCCCGGCGCACAACCTCGCCTCGGCGCTCGGCGCGTACACCGGTGTCAAGCGCCGCCTCCAGCTCAAGGGCGAGGCCGCGGGCGTCCAGGTCATCGACTCGTACGCGCACCACCCCACGGAGATGACGGCCGACCTGGAGGCGATGCGCGGCTCGGCGGCCCCCGGCTCCCGGCTGCTGGTCGTCTTCCAGCCGCACCTGTTCTCCCGTACGCAGGAGCTCGCCACGGAGATGGGCCAGGCGCTCGCCCTCGCGGACGCATCGCTCGTCCTCGACATCTACCCGGCCCGCGAGGACCCGATCCCGGGCGTCACCAGCGACCTGATCGTCCAGGCGGCCGGGGCCGCGGGCGCCACGGTCACGGCCGTCCACGAAAAGGACGCGGTGGCGGACGCGGTGGCGGGAATGGCGGGCCCCGGTGATCTCGTTCTCACCATGGGCGCGGGCGACGTCACGGACCTCGGCCCGCGGATCCTGGCCCGCCTGGCCGGCTGATCCACCCGACCGACCCTGTCCTACGCAGAGAGGCACGAGCGATGGCGTACGAGATCGACAAGCCGGAGGAGCAGTGGCGCGCGGAGCTGTCGCCCGCGGAGTACAAGGTGCTCCGCGAGGCCGGCACGGAGCCCGCCTTCGTCGGTGAGTACACGGACACGAAGACGACCGGGGTCTACTCCTGCCGCGCGTGCGGCGCCGACCTCTTCCGCTCCGACACGAAGTTCGAGTCGCACTGCGGCTGGCCGTCCTTCTACGACCCGAAGGACACCGACGCGGTCGAACTGATCGAGGACCGCTCGCACGGCATGGTCCGCGTCGAGGTCCGCTGCGCGCGCTGCGGCTCGCACCTGGGCCATGTCTTCGAGGGCGAGGGCTACCCGACCCCGACGGACCAGCGGTACTGCATCAACAGCATCTCGCTGCGGCTGGCGCCGTCCGACAGCTGAGCTTCCGGAGCTTCCTGGGCTTCCCGGGTTTTCCGGGTGCCCAGAGCTTTTCCGTAGGCCCTGTGGTCCGGCTTGTCCGGGTCCACGGGGCCCACGCGGCTGACGAGGCTTACGGTCCGCGGGGAAGCCGGACCGTACGTACGGCTCAGCGCTGCCGGCCGAGGGTGCCCAAGCGCCGGCTCAGCCGGCCGAGCGCGCCCGTCGGCCGGTTCCAGGCGCGGAACTCCTCGGCGCGGTGGGCCCCCACCTGTTCCAGGCGCCGCTCGACGGCGGCGACGTCCGCGTCGGGCAGCGCGCGCACCACCGGCCGCAGGACCTTGTCGAGGAGCGACGTACGGGTCCGGTCCCACTCCGCGCTCGCGCCGGGGAGCGAGCTCCACGCGACGAAGCAGTGGGCGGCGTACGCGGGGGACGTGCGCAGCCGGTCGGGTACGCCGGGCTCCTGGGCCGCCGTCGCGTACGCCGTGAGGAGCGCGGGCTCGCCGCAGTGGATCAGCGTGTACAGCTCGCCCTCCGGCCGGTCCTCCGAGAGCAGTTGACGCCCCAGGGTCTCGAACACCCGGGCCCGCAGGGTCGGTTCCACCGGCTCGGCATCACGCAGCAGGGACAACGCCCGCTCCGACCACGGCGGTTCGGCCCGGCCGGAACCCAGACCGCCGACGAAGTCGAGGAGCAGCAGCGCACCGCGTACCCGCGGCTCCAGTGTGTCGGGGAAGCAGCGCAGCAGATCGTGCGCGAGGTCCGGGGCGTCCGGGTCACCGGCCGGGCTGCCGAGCGCCGCCCTGACGAGCGTGGTCCAGGTGCCCGCCGCGCGGTGCGCGTCCGAGCCCGTCTCGCCGAGCAGCCGCCGCGCCTCGCCCGCGGTCGGCGCGGAGCCGTCCCACACCAGCCGGACCGCGGTGCGCAGCACGAGCGGATCGGTGAACGCCGAGACACCGCCGGCCCGCAGCGCGGCGTGCAGCGCGGTCAGCCCGTCGCCGCCGGCCTCGGGTACCCAGGGAGCGCCCGCGCACATCCGCAGATGCGGCAGCGTCTGGACCGCGCCGAGGGGGAGGCCGACCGCGCCCAGCAGCCGCGCGGCGGCGACGGGATCCTCGGCCGCCCGCGCGTCGAGCGCGCCGAGCAGCGCGGTGCGCAGCTCGAAGTGGTCCTCCAGCATGGTGCGTACGGCCGGGATGCGGGCGGTGTCGGGATCGGCGGCCAGGGCGCGCGCCAGCCGGGTGGCGAGGCCGGGCAGCGGCTCCGCGCAGTCCACGCCGAGGATGCCCGCGATCCGCAGGAGCCCGACGGAGCGGGCGATGTCCGGCGCGGTGTCGTCGGCGATGCCCGCGAGGATGCCGGGGGCCAGCTCGGCCGCCAGCCGCCGCCGGAGATCCTCGGGGAGCGCGGACAACTCGGCTTCGGGGAGCGGTTCGTGGGGCGCGCCGTCCATCCGGACCGCCGTGGTCAGCACGAGCGCGCCGAGGACGCCGAGGGGGGCGGCCGCCCGGTCGCCGTCCCGGCCCGTCAGCCGTGCCCGGTCGCCAAGGGCGGTGAACAGCCGTGCCAGGGCGGCGCATTCGGCCGGTGTCCGGCGGTCCTCGGCGGGGGCGGCGAGCGCCTCGACGAGCCGGTGCAGCCGCTCGGGGTCCAGCGTCCTGATCTGCTCGTACGCCCACGCCGCCGCTTCCGTACGGCCCTCCGGGCCCAGCGCGACATCCGCGCACAGCGCGACGCAGGCCAGCGCGCCGGGGGAGAGGACACCGCCCGGCAGCGCCGCCGCGTCCGTGAAGACCTCGGGCGCCCTGCCGAGCCAGACGCGCGCGGCGATCTCGCCCCAGACGTACGGGACATGCGCGGCCCCGGGCGACGCGGCACCGTGAAAAGTCGCCGGAGCCGCCGGAGCGGGTGGCCGACCGGTGCAGTCGAGCACCCGGCACCCGTGGTCCGCGCCGGTCAACTCCCGTGCGCCGTCCGGGAGTACCCCGACGATCCGCTGGCGGGCCGCCCGCGGCCGGCGGGTGTACGTGGTGAACGTCAGCGCCTCGGCGTGGTCGCGCGGCAGGACGGCGCAGGCCAGCGCGATCCACTGGGCGACATCGGAACTGCTCCGCTCGACCAGGACGATCCGCGCGTACCCGCCGGTGCCGGACCCGGTGGCCGCGCCGGCCCCGGCCTGCTCCCGCAGTCCGGCGAAGAATCCCGCGAGCCACGGGGCGCGCGCGGCGGCGAACCCGGCCAGCACGTCCCGGCCGAAGAGCCCCAGCGGCGGCAGGGCCTCCAGCGGCGCAGGAGTCGCGCTCTTCGGCGCGGAGGCGGCCCAACGTACCGAATTCCAGGCCGAGATGGGCAGACCGCCCCCGGGCAGCCCGGAGTCCTCGGGCAGCAGCACGGCATGGGTATGGGCGCCGCGGGCGCCGGTGCCGGGCCCCGTTCCGGCGCCCGTGGGGACGGTACGGGCCAGGAGCCGACTGCCGTCGGCGAGCACGCTGTGGCTGAACGCCTGGGGCAGCGCGGCGAGTTCGGCGGCCGTGGGGTGCGGCGGGGCGTCCTCGGGCGGTTCGTACGCGAGCAGCCGCTCCGCCTCGTCCAGCAGCGGCCCGGGTATGCCGGGGGTGACCGAGACGAAGCCGGAGCCCGGCCCGTCCTGCTGGCCCGCGGGGACCGAGGTGTAGTGCAACTGCGCCAGGCCCATGGGCCGGCCCCCTTCGTTCCTGGCTGGTCCGGTCCGCGCCCGCCGTGAACCCGGCCGGGGTGCGCCGGATTTCGGCAGCACGAAGGTACCGCCCCGCGCGGCCCCGCGCGCACCATCCCCGTGACCCGGCCCCGAGCCCTTGCCCCGAGCCCTCGCCCCGCGGACCGCCGCTACGCGGGCTGGAGCAGGTCCCAGAGGTTGCCGTACAGGTCCTCGAAGACCGCCACCGTTCCGTACGGCTCGTGGCGGGTCTCCCGCACGAAGCGGACCCCGGCGGCGCGCATGCGGGCGTGGTCGCGGGCGAAGTCGTCGGTGTACAGGAAGAACCCGACCCGCCCGCCCGTCTGTGCGCCGATGCTCGCGCGCTGCGCGTCGTCCTTGGCGCGCCCCAGCAGCAGACCGGTCCCCGGGCCGGCGTCGCCGGGGAGCGCGCGCGGGCGGACCACGACCCAGCGGGAGCCGTCCCCGCGGTCGGTGTCCTCGACCAGTTCGAAGCCGAGGGCTCGGGTGTAGAAGGCGATGGCCTTGTCGTAGTCGTCGACGACGAGGGTGACGAGAGCGAGATGGGACATAGAGAGAAGTTATACGTATGACCCCTTCCGGGGCAAGGCGGTACGGCGCGTGCGCGGACCGTGGTCGCCGTGTTGTCACACCCGGGGACTAGCATCGGTAGTCGGACGATCACGGGGGACGGTCGCAGGGGGACGAGCACGGGGACGAGTACGGGACCGGCCCGGCCGTCGCCGGGATCACCCGCCGGGTGATCCCGGGTCGTTCACGTGATCCCCCGGGGCCGGTGTTTTCCGGGGAGTCCGGCAGGAAAGTTACGACGCGGGACGGACACGGGCGGAGGCGATGGTGTGGGGCTGTTCCGGCGAGGGCCGAGGCGTGACGGACGTGACACGCCCCGGGACCCCGCGTTCTCGTTCTTCTCGGTGGACGAGGCCGCGCTCTTCCGCGGCCAGGTCCGCGAGGCGTTCGCGGAGCACGGCCTGGAGGTCACGCTCTACGCCGACATGGTGACCGACAGCTCCGGCCGCCAGTTCGGTCTGGGCAACCTCGCCGCCGTCTGCCACAACGACGACCGCGGGCCCCGCGTCTGGGGCGACCTCGCGCGCCGGCACGCGGGCATGGTGCTGCGCACCATGGACGGCCCGTCCGCGCTCGACACCCTGCCCCCCGAGCAGATCCGCGCCCAGCTCTACCCCCGCGTGATCAGCGAGGACGGCCTCGACGCCCAGACGTTCGGGTACGCGCGCTCGGTCGCCCCGGGGCTGTACGAGGTGCTCGCGCTCGATCTGCCGGAGAGCGTCATGATGCTCACCGACGAGGCGCTGGAGCCGCTGGGCGAGGTGAAGGACCTCCGCGAGCGCGCGCTGCGCAATCTGCGCGACCTGCCCATCGAGGGGCGCGAGACGGTCAAGGACAAGGGCCCCGACGGGATGCGGTTCGAGGTGATCCTCGGCGACTCCTTCTACACCGCCAGCCGCGTCCTCGCCCTGGAGACGGTCGTACGGCAGGTCACCGGCGGGCGGATCACGCGGGACGGCGCGCTCGTCGCGCTGCCCTTCCGGCACCAGCTCGCCTTCCACGTCATCCGGGACAGGACGATGATCCCCTCCCTGAACGCGATGGCGTCCTTCGCCGCCTCCGGGTACGAGGACACGCCGGGCGCCATCAGCCCGTACGTCTACTGGTGGCGCGGCGGCACACTCACGCAGCTCAGCGAGGCGGACGAGGACGGCGAGGGGCTGCGGATCGTCGTCGGTGACGACTTCCAGGAACTCCTGGAACGGCTTGACCCGGAGTAGCACCGCCGGCCCGAAGAAGGAGACCGCATGCCCGTCACACCCCCGTCCCCCGAGCCCGCGCCGTTCACCGCGGACGACTACCGCGCCCGGCTGGACCGCGCCGCCGCTTCGGCGGCCGGCGCCGGGCTCGCGGGGCTGCTCGTCGCCCCCGGGCCCGACCTCGTCCATCTCACCGGCTACCGGCCGACCGCCGACACCGAGCGGCTCACGCTGCTCGTCGTCGCCCCGGGCCGCGACCCCGTCCTGGTGGTGCCCGCCCTGGAGGCCCCGGACGCCGCACGGGCCGCCGGGGCGCCCGCGCTCACCCTGCGGGACTGGACGGACGGCACGGATCCGTACGGCCTGACGGCGCCGCTGCTGGACCCGGCGGGCCGGTTCGGTGTCAGCGACAACGCCTGGGCGCTGCATCTCCTCGCCCTCCAGCGGACGCTGCCCGGCACCTCGTACGTGGCGCTGACCGAGGCGCTGCCGATGCTGCGCGCCGTCAAGGACGCGCGGGAGCTGGCGCGGGTCGGCGCGGCGGGCGCGGCGGCCGACGCCGCGTACGAGGAGATCCTGAAGGTCCGGTTCGCCGGGCGCAGGGAGACGGACGTGGCCGCCGATCTCGCCCGCCTCCTGCTGGAGCACGGCCACTCCCAGGTCGACTTCACCGTCGTCGGATCCGGTCCGAGCGGCGCCGATCCGCATCATGAGGCCGGTGACCGGGTCATCGAGCGCGGCGACATGGTCGTCCTCGACTTCGGCGGGCTCAGGTACGGGTACGGCTCCGACACCACCCGCACCGTCCATGTCGGCGAGCCGACCGCCGAGGAGCGGCGCGTGCACGACGTCGTACGCCAGGCGCAGCAGGCCGGTTTCGAGGCCGTACGGCCCGGTGCCGCCTGCCAGGAGGTCGACCGGGCGGCCCGCGCGGTCATCGCGGACGCCGGGTACGGCCCGTACTTCATCCACCGCACCGGCCACGGCATCGGCGTCACGACGCACGAGCCGCCGTACATGATCGAGGGTGAGGAGCGGCCGATGGTGCCGGGCATGTGCTTCTCCGTCGAGCCCGGTGTCTATCTGCCGGGGCGCTTCGGGGTCCGCATCGAGGACATCGTCACGGTCACGGAGGACGGCGGCCGCCGGCTCAACAACACCTCGCGTGAGATGGCGATCGTCGAGTAGCCGGAAAGGGCCCGCTGACGGGGACCGGCGGGGTGCGGGAGATGGTGGTACGGGGGGTCCGGTACGGGGAGCTTCCGGGCCTCCCGTACGGCCGTACATCCCCCGCCCACGCCGCCCGTCCCTCTTCCCGGAGCCGGTCCCGACCTGGCCTTTTCCAGCGGCCGGTGGCACGGTTCCCCCATGACGGAAGGGGAGTTGATGGACCGGGACATACGCACCGTCGAGGATGTGCTGAGGCTGCTGGACGGCCTGTTCGCGCCGGAGGCCGACCGCTGGACGGCCGGCGCGGCCGGCTGGTGGGACGCCTTCTACGCGGACCGGGACAGGCCGGTGCCGTTCTTTGTGGCGAAACCGGACGAGAGCCTGGTCTCGTACCTCGACCGGGGCCTGGTCGGCGGACCGGGCCGCGCGCTCGATCTGGGGTGCGGCCCCGGCCGTAACTCCCTCCATCTCGCCGCCCGGGGCTTCCGGGTGGACGCCGTCGACCTCTCCCCGGCGGCCGTCGACTGGGCACGGGAGCGGGCCCGCGAGGCCGGTGCCGACATCCGGTTCCACCGCGGCGACGCCTTCGCCCTCGGCGCGGAGGCACTGAGCGGTCCGTACGACCTGATCCACGACTCGGGCTGCTTCCACCACCTGCCGCCCCACCGGCGCGTCAGCTATCTCGCCCTGGTCGACCGGCTCCTCGCCCCCGGCGGCCATCTCGCCCTCACCTGCTTCGCCGGCGGGCGGATGGGCTCCGAACTCCCCGACGCGGCCTTCTACCGGCCGTCCGGCCCGTCCGGCGGGCCCGGCCTGCACGGCGGCCTCGCCTACACGCCGGAGTCCCTGCGCCGGATCTTCGGCGACCTCACGGAGGTCGAGATCCGCCGCATGAGCGACGAGCCGCCCGAGTCCCCCCACTTCGGCGAACCGTTCCTGTGGACGGCCCTGTTCCGCCGGGACCGGTCCGGCTAGACAAGGCTCGCGGTGGGCCGCGCCGGGGGGCGTGCCCCCGGCGGCCGGCCCGGGAAGCTCAGCGGTCGGCCAGGACGACGCACGACTCCGGCGGCAGCCGCAGCACTCCGTCCGTCCCCGGCGCCGCCACCGGCTCCCACGCCGCGAGCACCCGCCCGGCGCCGTTCCCGGCCCCGCCGTCCAGCGGGATCCCGACGTCCCGCGCGGAGAGGTTCACCGCGATCCGCAGATCCCCGCGGCGGAACGCCAGCCAGCGGGCCCCCTCGTCGTACGCCACCCGCACCGCCGCCAGGTCCGGATCGGCCAGGTCCGGGTGGGCGTGGCGCAGGGCGATCAGTTCGCGGTGCCAGGCCAGCAGGCGGGCGTGCGGCGCGCGGCTCTGTTCCGAGCGGTCCAGGCAGGAGCGCTCGCGGGTCGCCGGGTCCTGCGGGTCCGGGATCTCCTCGGCCGCCCAGCCGTGCGCCGCGAACTCCCGGCGCCGGCCGCTGCGTACGGCCTCCGCGAGGACCGGATCGGGGTGGTCGGTGAAGAACTGCCAGGGCGTGGCCGCGCCCCACTCCTCGCCCATGAAGAGCATCGGGGTGTGCGGTCCGGTCAGTACGAGGGTGGCCGCGCAGGCGAGCAGTCCGGGGGAGAGGGTGGCCGAGAGCCGGTCGCCGAGCGCCCGGTTGCCGATCTGGTCATGGGTCTGGGCGTAGCCGAGGAACCGGTGCGCGGGTGTTCTCGTACGGTCGAGGGGGCGGCCGTGTGTACGGCCCCGGAAGGTCGAGTACGTGCCGTCGTGGAAGAAGACGTGCGTGAGCGTCTTGGCCAGCGCGGCCAGCGGCTCGCGGGCGAAGTCGGCGTAGTAGCCCTGGGATTCGCCGGTGAGCGCGGTGTGCAGGGCGTGGTGGAAGTCGTCGTTCCACTGAGCGTGCAGCCCGAGGCCGCCCTCCCCGCGCGGCCGGGTGGTGCGCGGGTCACCGAGGTCGGACTCGGCGATCAGGAAGAGCGGACGGCCCAGATCGGCGGCGAGCTCGTCGACCGCCGTGGAGAGCTCTTCGAGGAAGGTCAGCGCCCGGTGGTCGGCCAGCGCGTGCACCGCGTCGAGACGCAGCCCGTCGAGCCGGAAGTCCCGCAGCCAGGCCAGGGCGCTCTCCCGCAGATAGGCGCGGACCTCGTCCGAGCCGGGGGCGTCGAGGTTGACGGCGGCGCCCCACGGGGTGTGGTGGGTGTCGGTGAAGTACGGGCCGAACGCGGGCAGATGGTTGCCGGCGGGGCCGAGGTGGTTGTGGACGACGTCGAGCACGACGCCGAGCCCCAGGCCGTGCGCCGTGTCGACGAATCGCTTGAGCGCCTCGGGGCCGCCGTACGGTTCGTGGACCGCCCACAGCGACACGCCTTCGTACCCCCACCCGTGGGTCCCGGGGAAGGGACACACGGGCATCAGCTCGACATGGGTGATCCCCAGCTCGGCCAGGGGCGCGAGCCGGGCCGCCGCCGCGTCGAGGGTGCCCTCGTGGGTGAACGTGCCGATGTGCAGCTCGTACAGGACCGCGCCGGGCAGCGGCCGGCCGGGCCAGGGGACGCGCCAGTCGAACGCGGCCTGGTCGACGACGGCGCTGGGGCCGTCGGGGCCGTCCGGCTGGCGGCGGGAGCGCGGATCCGGCCGCACGGGGCCGCCGTCGAGCGAGAAGCCGTACCGCGTCCCGGCGGGCGGTACGGTGGCCGTCTCGGCGGTCCACCAGCCGGGTCTGCCCTGGTCACGCTCCATGGGCAGGACGACGGGCGCCGTTCCCCCCAGTCGGAGGTCGACCCGCTCCCGCGCCTTCGGCGCCCACACCTCGAACTGCACGGGTGGTTCCCCCTTGTCGTCGGCACCGTCCGTCACGGTTCTGTGACGGTGACATCTCCCATGGTGGCAAGGGAGACGGCCCAAAGCCTGGTGATCAGAGGGAATCGGGTGGTCGTGGCGCCCGTGCGGGAGGTACGGACCATCTGGACACGTCGGGGCCGTCGGCAGGAGAATCACCTCCGTGACGTCCTCCTTCGAGTCCCGGGCGTATCCCGCGAGGCTCTCCGACACCGAGCGTGACCGTGTCCTGGCGGTGCTCAGGGAAGGCGTGGCGCAGGGCAAGCTGTCGCACGACACCTTTCTCCGCCGGACGGACCTGGCGCTCGCCGCCCGCGGAGTGGATGAACTGAAGCCGCTCACCGCGGATCTGGAGGCCGAAGGCCGCTGGTCCCGGGGGCTGTTCGCGGCGGTCGGCCGGATATCCGCGTTCTCGCACCGGCTGAGCAGGGTGTGGCAGGCCGAGCGGCTGCCGAAACTGCTGCTGCCGCAGCCGGGCCCGTATCCGCTGCGGATCGGCCGCGATCCGGTCAACGGGCTGCGGCTCAGCCATGACACGGTCTCGCGGCTGCACGCCGAGCTGAGCATGCAGGGCGGGGGATGGGTCCTGCGCGACCTCGGCTCGACCAACGGCACGACCGTCAACGGACGGCGCGTCACCTCGACGGTCGTCGTGCGGGACGGGGACATGGTGACCTTCGGGCAGATGAGCTTCCGGCTCTCCTCCCACTAGGGCCTGTGCCACCCGGCTCTGTGCGGTGCCGCGGTCCGGGCCCGGCCCGCCGCCCGGTGTGGGGGTGTGACGGCGGGCCGGGTGTTGTCCGGTGTCCGGGTGGGGGCCGGACACCGGAGTGTGCGGGTGCGCCTGTCGGCGCCC
>NZ_JBHYZP010000022.1:0-16659 GCF_042752355.1 Streptomyces sp. NPDC059255 | reverse complement strand
CCCGGCGGGAATCCCGCCGGGCCACTTCTCCTGTCGGTCGACGACAGCGGCTACAGGTTGCCGAAGCCCACCCGCCGTGCCGCCGGCTCACCGATCTCCACGTACGCGATCCGCTCGGCCGGTACGAGCACCTTGCGCCCCTTGTCGTCCGTGAGGCTGAGCAGCTGCGCCTTGCCGGCCAGCGCCGCGGACACGGCTCGCTCGACCTCCTCGGCGGACTGCCCGCTCTCCAGAACGATCTCGCGGGGCGTGTGCTGCACGCCGATCTTGACCTCCACGGCTATGTCCCTCCGAACGGTCTGCGTTGCGCGGCGAGCCGCGCGGTACGCAGCACACATTAGCCCGGAGCGACCCTCCGGAAGGCGCCGCGGGGCACGCCCGCAGCGAACACGGCCGGGACGGCGCCGGACCCGGCGCCCCGCTCAGTGCTGCTCGCTGCCGTGCAGGGGGAAGCCGGCGATACCCCGCCAGGCCAGCGAGGTGAGCAGCCGGACGGCCTGTTCGCGCGGAATCTGGGACTCGCTGGAGAGCCAGTAGCGGGCGACCACCTGGGAGACGCCGCCGAGCCCCACGGCCAGCAGCATGGACTCCTCCTTGGAGAGCCCGGTGTCCTCCGCGATCACGTCCGAGATCGCCTCGGCGCACTGCAGGGCGACCCGGTCCACGCGCTCGCGCACGGCCGGCTCATTGGTCAGGTCCGACTCGAAGACCAGGCGGAACGCGCCGCCCTCGTCCTCCACGTACGCGAAGTACGCGTCCATCGTCGCCTCGACGCGCAGCTTGTTGTCCGTCGTCGACGCCAGCGCCGTGCGGACCGCCAGCAGCAGCGCCTCGCAGTGCTGGTCCAGCAGGGCGAGGTACAGCTCCAGTTTTCCCGGGAAGTGCTGGTAGAGCACGGGCTTGCTGACGCCCGCGCGCTCGGCGATGTCGTCCATCGCGGCCGCGTGGTACCCCTGCGCGACGAAAACTTCCTGTGCGGCGCCCAGCAACTGGTTGCGCCGGGCGCGACGCGGCAGGCGGGTGCCTCGCGGGCGCGCCGCCTCGGTCTGCTCTATGGCTGTCACGCCGCCTCCCAAAATTCGTTTGTGTGCGCATGGTGCGCCGCCCCGCCATCGTACTTTTGGGTAACCCGGCCGCGCGTGGTGAAGGAGGCAGAATTTCACGGACCGGACGCGTACGGTAGCCGGGCCGGGCGCGGGGCGCTGCCCGGCCGGGGAAGGCCCAGGTCAGCGGTAGTCCTCTTCGTCGCCCAGATCCACCGTTCTCGCCTGGTCGGCGGCGTCGCCCTCACTCGCCGTGTCCGGGTCGATGTGCGTCAGCGGTTCGTCACGCCCCCGCCGCACCTCCCTGCGCTGCTCGGCGGCGTCCGCCTCCGGGACCTCGTCGGCCGCCCCGGCGCTCCGGCCGTACCGGACCTCCGGTTCGAAGGTGTCGGGGTCCGTGGGATCGACTCTCATACCGGCCCCCTTTCTCTCCCTCCGAGCCTAGAAGCCGGGGGTGCCACGCGCCATACGGCCTGTGACGGCGAACACGTGAATCCCGGCGTGATCGTCTCGTAACATTGCCGCATGTCGTCGACCGAGCTGCCGGAAACCGTAGCCGCCGCCGTGGCTCCGAAGGTGAGTCCCGTACGGGTCGCGGAGGGGGAGGAGCTGCGCTCCGTCACCCTGCCCGGGCTCACCCTGACCGTGCGGTCGCGGCCCGCGACCGGACCCGGAGCCGCGCCGGGGCTGTACGTGCACGGGCTGGGCGGCTCGTCGCAGAACTGGTCGGCGCTGATGCCGTACCTCGCGGACCTGATCGACGGCGAGGCCGTCGATCTGCCCGGCTTCGGGGACTCGCCCCCGCCGTCCGACGGCAACTACTCCATCGCGGCGCACGCCCGCGCGGTGATCCGGCTGCTGGACGCGGGCGGGCGCGCCCCCGTGCATCTCTTCGGCAATTCCCTGGGCGGCGCCGTCGTGACGCGGGTGGCGGCCGCCCGGCCCGATCTGGTGCGGACACTGACGCTGATCTCCCCGGCGCTGCCGGAGATCCGGGTGCAGCGCACCGCGCTGCCCACGGCACTGCTCGCGGTCCCGGGGGTCGCCGGGCTCTTCGGCAGGCTCACCCGGGAGTGGACGGCGGAGCAGCGCACGCGCGGGGTGATGGAGCTCTGCTACGGCAACCCCTCCGCCGTCGCGGACGAGGATGTGCGCCGCGCGGCGGCGGAGATGGAGCGCCGGCTTCAACTGCCACATTTCTGGGAGGCGATGACCGGCTCCGCGCGCGGTATCGTCGACGCGTACACACTGGGCGGACAGCACGCGCTGTGGCGGCAGGCCGAACGGGTACTGGCACCGACCCTGCTCGTCTACGGCGGGCGGGATCAGCTCGTCTCGTACCGGATGGCCCGCCGGGCCTCGGCCGCTTTCCGCGACTCGCGGCTCCTGACGCTCCCCGAGGCGGGGCACGTCGCCATGATGGAGTACCCGCGGCAGGTCGCCCAGGCGTGCCGGGACCTCATCGACGAGAACCGCCCGAAGACCGGCCCTGGAACCGAATCGGAACCGGGGCCGTCATCCGATTCGGCATCCGGCTCGGGTGCAGAGACGACGATCGACGAACACGGCAGGAGCTGATCCGGGGCGTGGGACGACACAGCCGCAAAGGCCCCGCAACCCAGGGCTCGCCGGGTGCGGGTGACCTCGCGGCAGGTGGACCCGGGCAGGACCGGGAAGGGCCGGGGAAGGGCCGCCGTCGGCGCCCCGGCGAGGGCCCCGCGCAGGAGCAGGAACAGCACGGAACCCCCGCGCATGGGACTCCCGTGCACGGCACCCCCGCGCACGGCGTGCCGCAGGTGCGGGGCGGTCATCCCGAGCAGCGTGAGTCCGGGGGCGGTTGGGGCGGCGAACGCCGTTACGGCGACCCGCGGGGTGCCGCGCCGCGCGGCGCGGCACCGCGGACCGGAGGCGTGACGGGCGCCGCCGGAGCGCGGAGTTCCGGTGGGGCGGGGAGCGCGGGCGGTACGTCGACGCCGCTGATCCCGGGCCCGCGCAAGGAGTTCGTGGACGCGTTCGACGCCTTCGCCGTTCCGGCCGCCACCCCGGTGCCCCGGCCCGTACCCAAGCCCGGTGCCGGCGGCGACGACGGTACGGGCGCGGCGCGCGGCGGCGGCGCCGTCATCGACGCCGCCGACGCCGCCGACGGCTCCGAGGCGGGGCCGGACGCGGAGGAGCCCGCCAGAGGCGGCTGGGGCCGCGCGCTCACCGGGATCGCCGCCGCCGCGGTGACCACCGTCCTCGCGGTCGTGGTGGCCGGGCAGGTCACCGGCTCCGGCTCCGACCCGTCCGACGCGCGGGCGGCCGACGGGATCGACCGGGCGGAGGAGAACGGCGACGGCGCCTCGCGGTCCGACGACCGGACCTCCCCCGCGACCGGGCAGGGCGACGCGAAGCCCCCGGCCGCCGCGGTGACGTACGAACAGGTGATGACCCGCCAGTTCCCGCTGGACCCGAAGCTGGAGGCGGCGGGCACCTTCACCGCCGTGCCGGGCCTCGCCGAGGCGCCCGGCAAGGGGCAGAAGGTCCGCTACCGCGTGGACATCGAGAACGGACTCGGCCTGGACGGGGCGCTGTTCGCGGAGGCCGTCCAGAAGACCCTGAACGACCGGCGGAGCTGGGCGCACAACGGCGAGATGGCCTTCGAACGGATCTCCAGCGGCGAGCCCGATTTCGTCATCACGCTGGCGAGCCCGGGGACCACGGCAGTCTGGTGTGCGAAGTCCGGACTCGACACGACCGTCGACAACGTGTCCTGCGACTCCGCCGCGACCGACCGCGTGATGATCAACGCCTTCCGCTGGGCCCAGGGCGCGGAGACCTTCGGCGCCAAGGCGATGTTCGGGTACCGGCAGATGCTGATCAACCACGAGATCGGCCACCGGCTCGGCCACAGCCATGTGAACTGCCGCACGCCGGGCGCCCTCGCGCCGGTGATGCAGCAGCAGACCAAGACGCTCGACATCGACGGGGTGAAGTGCCGGCCGAACCCCTGGGTCTACCCGGACGAGTGATTCCGGCCCCGGCCCCGCGGGGAGCGCCGGGGAGCCCCCAAGACCACCCGAGACCACCCGGGAGCGCCCTTGGAGACCCGTCCGCCGCCGGTGCGGTTCCGTGATCGTCCGTATGGTGAGAGACCTGTCTCACTCCGCGTTGACATTCGAACACTGCCTCATCCATATTTCTCCGCATGTCGTCCGCCTCCGCACCTGCCTACCGTCACGCCGCCTTTGAGCTCGCGCTCATCGGCGTGACGCCGCTGTGCGTGGCCGACATTCTCTGTAGCTGACGCCGTCCGAGTACGCCCCCTCCACCGCACTCTCCGCGGCGGACCGGCGTGCCCGGGCGCACTGCCGTCCGTATGCGGGCGCGGCGTCCTGATCTGCCTGTTCTCCTCTCCGCCGCTGCCGCCTGCGCGGACACCGGGCGTTCCACGCCCTCTGTTCCCGTCCCGCTCGCCCCTGTCACTCTTGTGCACTCCGTCACTCTGTGCACGCCGTGCGCGCAGCCCACCGAGAGGCTTCTTCCGATGCGTCAACCGTCCGTGTTCACCCGCCGCGTGACCGTGGCAGCCGTCACCCTGGCCGTGGCAGCGGGCGCCGCCGCCTGCGCCGGCCCCCAGGACAACGATGCCAAGAGCGACGGCTCGGCCCAGGGCAAGCCCCAGAAGGGCGGCACGCTCTCGGTGCTCAACACCGAGCCGCAGGCCGACTTCGACCCGGCGCGCCTCTACACCTCCGGCGGCGGCAACGTCCCCTCGCTGGTCTTCCGTACGCTGACCACCCGCAACCGGGAGGACGGCGCGGCCGGCACCAAGGTCGTCCCCGACCTCGCCACCGACACGGGCCGCCCCAACGCCGACGCCACCGAGTGGACGTACACCCTCAAAGAGGGGCTGAAGTTCGAGGACGGCTCTCCGATCACCACCGCCGACATCAAGTACGGCATCGAGCGTTCCTTCGCCGCCGAACTCTCCGGCGGCGCCCCCTACCTGCGCGACTGGCTGATCGGCGGCGCCGAGTACCAGGGCCCCTACAAAGACCCGAAGGGGCTCGCCTCGATCGAGACGCCCGACGCCCGCACCATCGTCTTCAAGCTGAACAAGCCCGAGGGCGACTTCCCCTTCGTCGCCACCCAGACGCAGTTCGCACCGGTGCCCAAGGCCAAGGACAAGGGCGCCAAGTACGAGGAGCACCCGATCTCCTCGGGCCCGTACAAGGTCGTCAAGAACGAGGGCGACGGCCAGCACATGGTGCTGGAGCGCAACCCGCACTGGTCCGAGAAGACCGACGACCAGCGCCACGCCTACCCCGACAAGATCGACGTCAAGGCCGGACTCGACTCGGCCGTCATCAACCAGCGGCTCGCCACCAGCTCCGGCGCCGACGCCGCCGCCGTCACCACCGACACCAACCTCGGCCCCGCAGAGCTGGCCGAGGTCGGCAGCGACAAGGCGCTCGCCGCCCGCGTCGGCACCGGCCACTTCGGCTACACGAACTACCTCGCCTTCAACCCGAAGGTGAAGCCGTTCGACAACCCCAAGGTGCGCCAGGCGATCGCGTACGCCATCAACCGCACCAGCGTGATCAACGCGGCCGGCGGCTCCGCGCTCGCCGAGCCGGCCACCACCTTCCTGCCCGAGCAGAAGGCGTTCGGCTACACCCCGTACGACCACTTCCCGGCGGGCAAGACCGGTGACCCGGCGAAGGCCAAGGAGCTGCTGAAGGAGGCCGGCCACCCCGACGGGCTGACCATCTCCCTCATCCACTCCACCGCGCAGAACCGCGAGACCAGCCCCGAGGTCGCCACCGCCGTCCAGGAAGGGCTCAAGAAGGCGGGCATCACCGTCAAGCTCGTGGGACTGGAGCCGAACGCCTTCAACGAGGCCCGCTGGAGCGTCAAGAACGCGCCCGGCTTCTTCCTCTCCCGGTGGGGCGCCGACTGGCCGTCCGGCGGCCCGTTCCTGGCGCCGATCTTCGACGGACGGCAGATCGTCAAGGACGGCTCCAACTTCAACCACGCGCAGTTCGACGACGCGGCGGTCAACAAGGAGATCGACGAGATCAACAAGCTGACCGACCTCTCCGCCGCCGCGAAGCGCTGGGGCGCGCTCGACAAGAAGATCGGTGAGCAGGCCCTCGACGTGCCGCTCTTCCACCCCGTGTACAAGCGGCTCTACGGCAAGGACGTCAAGAACATCGTGATCAGCGACTGGACCGGCGTCCTCGACATCTCGCAGGTCGCGGTCAAGTGAGTACCGCTCCCGATCCGGTGGCGGCGGGGGCGGCGGGCACCACGGCCCCCGCCCCGGCCGCTCCCTCCTCCGGCGCCGGCCAGGTCTGGCGACGGCTGCGCGGACGCCCCTCGGCCCTGGTGGCCGGGGGCGTCCTCGCGCTGCTCGTGGTGCTGGCGCTCGCCGCGCCGCTGCTCGCCGCGCTGGAGGGCCAGGACCCGAACACGTACCACGACTCGCTCGTCGACTCGGCGCGCGGCGGCGTGCCCCTCGGCTCGTTCGGCGGGGTGAGCGGCGACCACTGGCTGGGCGTCGAACCCGGCACCGGGCGCGACCTGTTCGTACGGCTGCTCTACGGCGCCCGGATCTCGCTGCTCGTCGCCGTCGGCGCCACCGTCGTCCAGGTGGCGATCGGTGTCACCGTCGGCCTCGCGGCCGGACTCGGCAACCGGTGGCTGGACAGCTTCCTCAGCCGGGTCACCGATGTGATGATCGCGCTGCCGATGCTGGTGCTCGCCATCGCCCTGACGGCCGTCGTACCCCAGGACTTCCCCCGTCCGCTGCTGCTGATCCTCGTCATCGGCCTGCTCAACTGGGGAGGTACGTCGCGGATCGTACGGGCGCAGACCCTCACCCTGAAGCAGCTCGACTTCGTGGCCGCGGCCCGGCTCGGCGGCTCGGGGCGGCTGCGCGTGGCACGGCGCGAACTGCTGCCGTCGCTCGCGGCGCCCGTCATCACGTACGCGGCGATCCTGCTCCCCACCAACATCGTCATCGAGGCGTCGCTGTCCTTCCTCGGCGTGGGCGTCAAGCCGCCGACGCCGTCGTGGGGCGTGATGCTGTCGACCGCGCAGACCTGGTTCCGCGCCGACCCGATGTACGTCCTGCTCCCCGCCGGTCTGCTCTTCGTGACCGTGCTCGCCTTCACCGTGCTGGGGGACGCGGTACGTACGGCGCTCGACCCGCGCGAGGCCAGCCGGCTCCGGGTCGGGACGCGCGACCGTACCCGTACGTCCGGCAAGGCCCGTACGTCCGGCAAGGCCCGTACGTCCGGCAAGGCCCGTACCCCCCTCAAGGACACCGCCTCATGACGCGCTATCTGATCAAACGGCTCGCCGGCGCGCTCCTGGTCCTGCTCGTGCTCTCCGTCGCCGTCTACGCGCTCTTCTACCTGGCGCCCGGCGACCCGGCCCGGCTCGCCTGCGGCGAACGCTGCTCCACCCAGCAGGTCGACCAGGTGCGCGAACGCCTCGGCCTCGGCCAGTCGGTCTTCGCGCAGTACGGACACTTCCTGCGCGGCATCGTCGCCGGGCGCGACTACTCCACCGGCACCTCGGTGCTCCACTGCGACGCGCCCTGCCTCGGCTTCTCGTACAAGACGGACCAGCAGGTCACCCAGCTCATCCTGGAGCGGCTGCCCGCGACGGTCTCCCTCGCCGTCGGCGCGATGGTCGTCTGGCTGGTCATCGGGGTCGGCACCGGTCTGCTCTCCGCGCTGCGGCGCGGCGGGATCACCGAGCGCGCGCTGACCGTGCTCACCCTCGCCGGGACCGGCACGCCCGTCTTCATCCTGGGGCTGCTGCTCCTGATGGTGGTCTGCGCGTACCTCCAGTGGCTGCCGTTCCCGTCGTACGTACCGCTGAGCGACGACCCCGAGCAGTGGGCGTGGAACATGCTGCTGCCCTGGCTCACGCTCGGGCTGTTCGAGAGCGCGAAATACGCGCGGTTGACGCGGAGTTCGACGCTGGAGACGCTGGCCGACGACCATATCCGCACCTTCCGCGCCTACGGGGTCGGGGAGCGCGCGGTCGTCGCGCGGCACGCGCTGCGCGGCGCCCTGCCGCCGGTCATCGCGCTCAACGCGAACGACTTCGGCACGGTGATCGGCGGGGCGGTGCTCACCGAGACCCTGTTCGGCATCCCCGGTGTCGGCAAGACGCTCATCGACTCGGTGCGGGACGTCGATCTGCCGGTGGTGGTGGGCGTGGTGCTGGTGACCGGAGCGGCCGTCGTACTGGCCAATGTCGTGGCGGACCTGCTGTACGCCGTGGCCGACCGAAGGGTGGCTCTCCTGTGACGCGCACGACCTCCACGGCTCCCGAGGCCGCCGCTACGGAGCCGCTGGTCCTCGTCGAGGACCTGACCGTCGACTTCACGGCGGGCGCGGACGACACCGTACGCGCCGTGGACGGGCTCTCCTTCTCGCTCACCGCGGGCCGGGCGATCGGCCTGGTCGGCGAGTCCGGCAGCGGCAAGAGCACCGTCGCGGGCGCGCTCCTCGGGCTGCACCGGGGGACCGGCGCGCGCGTCGGCGGTACGGTCCGGGTCGCCGGTACGGACGTCGGCACCGCCTCCGACCGCGAACTGCGCGCGCTGCGCGGCGCGGTGGCCGCGATGGTCTTCCAGGACCCGCTCTCCTCGCTGGACCCGTACTACGCGGTGGGGGACCAGATCGCCGAGGTCTACCGCGTCCACACCGACGCCACCCGGCGCGCGGCGCGCGCGCGGGCGGTCGAGGTGCTGGACCGCGTGGGCATCCCCGACGCCGCGCGCCGCGCGCGCTCCCGGCCGCACGAGTTCAGCGGCGGAATGCGCCAGCGCGCGCTGATCGCGATGGCGCTGGCCTGCGAGCCGCGCCTGCTGATCGCGGACGAACCCACCACGGCGCTCGACGTGACCGTCCAGGCGCAGATCCTCGACCTCCTCCACGACCTGCGCCGCGAGACGGGCATGGGGCTGCTGCTGGTCACCCATGACGTGGGGGTCGCGGCGGAGAGCGTCGACGAGGTGCTGGTGATGCGGCACGGGCGTGAGATCGAGCGCGGGGGCGTCGCGGACGTCCTGGGCGCTCCGAAGGACACGTACACCCGCACCCTGCTCTCGGCGGTGCCCCGGGTGGACGCGCCGGTCGAACGCGCCCCGGGTGCTCCGGAATCCGGCGGGCCGCTGATCGAAGCGGTCGGCCTGCGCCGGGAGTTCCGGCGCGGACGGACGACCGTCACCGCCGTGGACGGGGTCTCGCTCACCGTCGCGCCGGGGGAGACCCTGGGCATCGTCGGCGAGTCGGGCAGCGGCAAGACCACGCTGGGCCGGATGCTCGTACGGCTGCTCGACCCGACCGCCGGGACCCTGAACTACCGGGGCGCGGAGATCGGCACGGCGTCCGAGAAGGAGCTGCGGCCCTACCGCCGCGAGCTCCAGATGATCTTCCAGGACCCGGTCTCGTCGCTCAACCCGCGCCGTTCGGTGGGCGAGTCCGTCGCGGACCCGCTGCGGGCCGCGGGGGTGCTGGACGAGCGGGAGACCGTCGAGCGGGTCCGGGGGCTGCTGGAGCGGGTCGGGCTCGACCCCGACCGGTACGACCGGTACCCGCACGAGTTCAGCGGCGGCCAGCGCCAGCGCGTCGGGATCGCCCGCGCGCTCGCCGCCGAGCCCCGGCTGATCGTCTGCGACGAGCCCGTCTCCGCGCTCGACGTGACGACCCAGGCACAGGTCACCGCGCTCCTCGCGGAGCTCCAGCGGGAGTTGGGCCTCGCGCTGGTCTTCATCGCGCACGACCTCGCCGTCGTACGGCAGGTCAGTGACCGGATCGCCGTCATGAAGGACGGCAGGATCGTCGAACAGGGCACGGTCGAGGAGGTCTACGGGGCGCCCTCCGAGGCGTACACGAAGCAGCTCCTGGCCGCCGTCCCGGCGCTCGACCCGGGGCTCGCCGCGGCCCGCCGCGCGGCCCGCAGGGAGCTTCCGGCACCGCTCGCGCCCGCCGGGGAAGCGGCCCTGACCTGACCCGCGAGGTTCGCCGTACGTAAGCATCCGTTTTCGTAGCGCCACAGAACGCCATCGCTCCGAGAAAGTTACGTGCATTCACCCCTTCCGGTGGTGCGACGGACAACCGTCCGTCGTACCACCCGGTTGTCCGTTTACGGTCGTCCCGTCTGCGTGCCGCCGATCAACGGCGGCCGCCCACAAGGGAGATCGGGGGTGCGCTCATGCGGATCGGACTGCTCACGGACGGTGGCTATCCGTATGCGACCGGTGAGTCCAGGCTCTGGTGCGACCGGCTCGTACGCGGGCTCGCACCGCACGAGTTCCACATCTACGCGCTCAGCCGCAGCGCCCGGCAGGAGCGGAGCGGCTGGGTCCTGCTGCCGCCCCACGTCCCGGCCGAGCGGGTGCGCACCGCCCCGCTCTGGGCGTCGGCCGACGACGGCCGCGGTTACGGACGGCGCGACCGGCGCCGGTTCGCGCTCCACTTCGGGCGGCTGGCCGAGGCGATCTGCGCCGAGGGCGGTCCGGACGGCACGGACGGTACGGGTGCCGCGGGCACTGTGGGCGGCACGGGTGGGGCGGGCGGTACGGACGGCACGGGTGGGGCGGGCGGCACCGGTATCGCAGGTGGGGCGGGCGGCGTCGAGGCCTTCGCCGAGGGGCTGTACGGGCTGGCCGACCTCGGCCGCGAGCGCGGCGGGCTCTACGCGGCGCTCCGCTCGGAGACCGCCGTACGGCTGCTGGAGTCGGCCTGCCGGGCACCCGGCGCACGCCGGAGCGTACAGACCGCGGCCGTGCCCGACTTCCTCGCCTTCGCCGACCATCTGGAGCGCGCGCTGCGCCCCCTCTCGCTCGACTGGTACGGCGAGGACGACGGGCTGGGCGCGGTCGACCTCTGCCACGCCGCCTCCGGCGGCCCGGCCGCCCTGCCGGGGCTCCTGGCCAAACGCTTCTTCGGGGTGCCGCTGCTCCTCACCGAGTACGGCGTGCGGCTGCGGGCGCACTACCTGGCGACGCCGGACGCGGACGCCGCCTCCGGCGCGGATGCCGCCCCGGTACGCGCCCTGCTCGCCGCGTTCCACCGGCGGCTCGCCGCCGAGACCTACCGCCAGGCGGGCGCCGTCACCCCCGGCAACCTGCACGCCCGCCGCTGGCAGGAGCGGTGCGGCGCCGACCGAGCCAAGCTGCGGACCGTCTACCCGGGGATGGAGGCGGAGCGGTTCGCGGCGGTCGCGGACGACCTCGACAGCGCGGGCGATCCGGCGACGCTGGTCTGGATCGGCAGGATCGAACCCGCGAAGGACCTGATCTCGCTCCTGCACGCCTTCGCCGGAATCCGCCGGGCGGAGCCGGGCACCCGGCTGCGCATCGTCAGCGTGCCGGCGCGGGACGCGGAGGGCGCGGCGTACCTCGCGCACTGCCGGGTACTGGCCGCCCACCTCTTCCCCGACGAGGCGGCCGACGCGCACGCCGTCGGCGACAACCCGGTCTCCTTCGAGGAGATCGGCGGCCCCGAGGCACCCGACCTGCCGGACGTCTACGCCTCGGCCGGCCTGGTCGTGCTCTCCAGCGTGGTCGAGGGCTTCCCGATCAGCCTGGTCGAGGCGATGTTCTGCGGGCGCGCGACGGTCTCGACGGACGTCGGGGCGGTTGTCGAGGTCATCGGCGGTACGGGCCTCGTCGTCCCCCCGCGCAATCCGCGGGCGCTCGCGGACGCGTGTGTCGGGCTGCTGCGCGACCCCGAGCGCCGCGCCCGCCTGGGGGCCGCGGCCCGCGCCCGCGCGCTGGAACTCTTCACCGTCGAGCAGAACCTGGCGGCGTTCCGCGCGCTCTACCTCGAACTCATCTCCCACGCCCCCGGGCGCCGCCCGGCCGACTCGGTGGACGCGGACGGAGCCCCCGTCCCCTTCGCCCATCCGGCCGAGACCCGGGTCCCGGGCCACTGGACGGCGGTCCGCCGCCGACCGGACGGGCCGTCCGCCCCGGCGGAACGGGTAGGGGCGGGCGCCGGAGCGGGGGACCACGATGTCTGACACCCGTGACACCCACCACCCGCGTACGGACGGCGGGAAGGGAGCCGGACGACGAGGGTCCGCGGACCCCGTCAAGGCGCTGCTGCACCGGCACCGCGGGCTCTGCGAGCGGGCCGTCGATCCGCTGGAGATCGCCGCCGGGCTCGAAGCCCACGGGATCACCGACCGCACGGCCGCACGCTTCCGGCACCGGGACGTCTTCTCGCTCGCGGAGGAGCTGTACGCACGCGTCCCGGGGGCCACCGGCCACCGGGCCGGCCATCGGGATGCAGTCGGCCACGGGCAGCAGGGCCACCACGGGCACCGCGCGGGCCGTCACGTCGACAGCCTCGCCGACAGTCCTACCGACAGCCTGACGGGCAGTCGTGCCGGGAGCCGTACCGAGGGCCGCACCGAGAGCCGTGTCGAAAGCCGTACGTCGACCCGCCTCGGCGGTAACACCGGGAGCCGCGGGCGGGCCGCCCGGGCCGGGTGGGCGGGGGTCGTGCTGCTGCCCGGCGCCATCGCCTCCCTCACCCTCGCCGGTCTGGAACACAGCACCGGGCAGGGGCAGCTCGCGACAGCACTGGCGGGCACACTCGCACTCTCCGGCGCCGTGTCCGCCTGCCTCCGCCGCGGCCCCCTGCGCGCCCCGGGCCGCACCGTACCCGCCGCCGGGCTCTGGACGTACGCCCTGCTCACCTACCTGCTCTGCGGCGACGGCCTCCTCACCGCGCTCCTCGACGGCGGGCCCCACGGACCCTGGCCCGGCACCGCGACACCCCTGGTGACGCTCGCCGTCGCGGTCGCGCCCGCCGCCTGGTGCGCCCGGCTCTTCTCCGTGCGGGCGCGCCGCGGACTCACGGCCAGCCGAGATCTGGCCGACTTCGCCGCCCGGGCGCGCCCGCTGCTCCTCGGCGTCGTCGGGCTGTACGCCTGCGTCCTCGCCGTGCTGACCCCGCTGACCAATCTGCTCCACGCCGAGGACGGGGCCCTCGCCCCCACCGTCACCCTCGGCACCCTGCTCCTGCTCGCCCGGCTCCTCACCGTCCACGGCTTCCCCGAATCCGCGGCCACCGGGCTCGCCACCGCCTGCGCCCTGGAGGTCCTGGCCTGCGCCTCCGTGCTCGCCGGCCGTATCCCCGGCTGCGCCGCCCTCGCCGCGCCCGTCCGGGAACTCGTCCAGGCCGCGGGCCCGGCCGCCGTCCCCGCCCTCGCCTGCGGCGCCGCCGCCCTCGGCCTCCTCGTCCACGCCGCCGTCGCCCTCTCCCGGGCCTCGGCCCACACCTGAGCCCGCACACCTGAGCCCCGCACACCTCCGCCCTCTCACGCACCCCGCCCCGACAGAAGCCCCGTATCCAGGGACAGAAGGAGACGCACGACATGACCCGGCAATCCCCAGCACCGGCCCCCGCGACGGCCCGTCCGCGCAAAGGGGGCGCGCGATGAGGGTCCTGCTGCTCGGCGCCAACGGATTCCTCGGCCGCTTCGTGGCCGACCGGCTGCTCGCCGACCCCGCCGTCCACCTGACCGCGCTCGGCCGCGGCGACGACGCCGACGTACGGTTCGACCTCGCCGGCGGCAGTCCCGGGGCGCTCACCCGCTTCCTGGACGCCGTCCACCCCGGAGTGGTCATCAACTGCGCCGGAGCCACCCGGGGCGGCGCCCGCGAACTCACCCGGCACAACACCGTCGCCGTCGCCACCGTCTGCGAGGCCCTGCGCCGCAGCGGCTGCGGCGCCCGGCTCGTCCAGCTCGGCTGCGCCTCCGAGTACGGCCCCTCCCCGCAGGGCTCGTCGACCGCCGAGGACGCCGTGCCCCGCCCCGGCGGCCCGTACGGCGTCTCCAAGCTCGCCGCGTCCGAGCTGGTCCTCGGCTCCGGGCTCGACGCGATCGTCCTCCGGGTCTTCTCGCCCGTCGGCCCCGGCACCCCGGCGGGCTCCCCGCTCGGCCGGCTCGCCGAGGCGATGCGCCGGGCCATGCAGTCCGGCGACGGCGAGCTGAAGCTCGGCGGCCTCGGCGTGCAGCGCGACTTCGTCGACGTACGCGACGTGGCGCGCGCCGTGCACGCCGCCTCGCTCTCCGCCGCCCAGGGCATCGTCAACATCGGCACCGGCCGCGCCGTGAAGCTCCGGGACGCCGCCGCCGTACTCGCGAGGGTCGCCGGGTTCGCCGGCGCCCTCAACGAACTCGACCTGCCCCAGGGCCCGCCCGGGCTGCGCCCCGGGCACCCCATCATCGGCGCCCCCCGCGCCGAGACGGTGGCGGAGCACCTGGGGGCCGGACCGTTCCCGTACCCCGACGGCTGCGGCGCCTGGCAGCAGGCCGATGTACGGACCGCGCGCGACCGGCTCGGCTGGCGCCCCCGGATCAACCTGGAGGAATCCCTCGCCGACATCTGGATGGAGGCGGCATGTCGCATCTGACCCCGGGCGGCGGCAGCGCGCTCCCGCGTGCGCACCCTCCCCCCGGCCTCCAGGGGCCGCCCGCGGCCCGGACGGCCCGGCTCGGTCTCGGCGTCCCCGGCTACGCGCACCCCCTGGTCGCACCCGTCGAGTGGGCCGAGCTGACCCGCCCCTCCATCCCGCTGCACTGGGCCGTCCTCAACGTCGCGAACGGCCCCGGCGACCGCCCCGACCCGCACTGCCTCGACGCCGCGGGGCGGCTCACCAACGCGCGGCTCCGCGTCCTCGGCCATCTGGACCTGGCGTACGGGGGCCGCCCCGCGGCGGAGATCGTCGCCGACGCCCGGCGCTTCCTCGGCTGGTACCGGGTCGGCGGCTTCTACCTCGGCCGCTGCCCGGCGGGGCGGGCGGAGCTGCCCTGGGTACGGCGGACGACCACGGCCCTGGAGGCGCTGCTCGACAGGGCCCCCGACAGCGCGCGGGACGGCGGCTACATCGTCCTCGGGCACGGGATCCATCCGCACCCCGGATACCTGGACGCCGCCGACCAGTCGGTGACCTTCTCCGGGCCGTGGACCGACTACCGCTGGTCGCAGGCGCCGGCGTGGACCGCGGAGTACCCGCCGGAGCGCTTCGTCCATCTCGTCCACGGGGTACCGCGCGGCCATCTCGACGAGGCGCTGCGCGTCGCGCGCTGGCAGGGCGCCGGGACGATCTTCTTCACGGACTCGCTCCCCGGCCGTACGGACGTCCCCGTCGGGATCGGACTCCCCGACCCCATGGGACTCCCGGGGCGAACGGGGGAGAACACGCCTTTCGAGACATTGCCCGGCTTCTGGGACGAATTCGTCTCGCGACTCGGACTATGTGTCTTGGAATGAGGAAGGCCGTGGCAGTGTTACAGGGAGAACAACCTTACTGAATGACCGGCCAACCCCTTAGTTGAGGTCCCTGTGTCGCTGCCACCCTTGGTCGAGCCCGCTGCCGAGCTCACCGTCGACGAGGTCCGCAGGTACTCCCGTCATCTCATCATCCCGGATGTCGGGATGGACGGGCAGAAGCGGCTGAAGAACGCGAAGGTGCTCTGTGTGGGCGCCGGAGGTCTCGGTTCCCCCGCCCTGATGTATCTGGCCGCGGCCGGTGTCGGCACTCTCGGCATCGTGGAGTTCGACGAGGTCGACGAGTCGAACCTCCAGCGTCAGATCATTCACAGCCAGTCCGACATCGGCCGCTCCAAGGCCGCGTCGGCCCGTGACTCCGTTCTCGGCATCAACCCCTATGTGAACGTGATCCTTCACGAAGAGCGGCTTGAGGCCGAGAACGTGATGGAGATCTTCTCGCAGTACGACCTGATCGTGGACGGCACCGACAACTTCGCCACCCGCTATCTGGTCAACGACGCCTGCGTGCTGCTGAACAAGCCGTACGTATGGGGTTCGATCTACCGCTTCGACGGCCAGGCCAGCGTCTTCTGGTCCGAGCACGGCCCCTGCTACCGCTGCCTCTACCCCGAGCCCCCGCCGCCCGGCATGGTCCCCTCCTGCGCCGAGGGCGGCGTGCTGGGCGTGCTCTGCGCGTCCATCGGCTCCATCCAGGTCACCGAGGCGATCAAGGTGCTGGCGGGCGTCGGCGACCCGCTGGTCGGCCGGCTGATGATCTACGACGCCCTGGAGATGCAGTACCGCCAGGTCAAGGTCCGCAAGGACCCCGACTGTGCGGTCTGCGGCGCGAACCCGACCGTCACCGAACTCATCGACTACGAGGCGTTCTGCGGCGTCGTCTCCAAGGAGGCGCAGGAGGCGGCGGCCGGCTCGACGATCACTCCCAAGCAGCTCAAGGAGTGGATCGACGAGAAGGAGAACATCGAGATCATCGATGTCCGGGAGCCGAACGAGTACGAGATCGTCTCGATCCCCGGCGCGAAGCTGATCCCGAAGAACGAGTTCCTGATGGGCACCGCCCTGGCGACCCTCCCGCAGGACAAGAAGATCGTCCTGCACTGCAAGACCGGCGTCCGCAGCGCGGAGGTCCTCGCGGTGCTCAAGTCCGCGGGCTTCTCGGACGCGGTCCACGTCGGCGGCGGGGTCATCGGCTGGGTCAACCAGATCGAGCCGGAGAAGCCGGTCTACTAGGTCTCGCAGGCCACGTCCGGGACGTCCGGCAGGTCCGGGACGTCCGGCAGATCCGGAGAGGGGCCGGAC